>JBKJKS010000452.1:0-5712 GCA_046597295.1 Saprospiraceae bacterium | reverse complement strand
TGCCTTCGCCGACGTAGCGAACACATTGGGCATGTACACAAATGAAATACTGGCGGCAGAGTCCGCCCAGGCGTTAATGGCCTCCTGCCGCACCGTTTCACAATAGTTGGACGCTTCCACCCAGATGGGACCTGCCTCGGTGACGGTGGTAAAGGACGACGTGGCGCCATTCCACCATTTTAATTGCAGACCGGCCGTATCGCCACTGAATACGGGCGCCAGCTGCAGGCCCGCACCGTCACAGGGTAAAATGCCATAGGCCAGCACGACCTCCAGCCGGGGCCAGGCAGCAATGGTGGCCGACTGGACCGCCGTACACCCATTGCCGTCTTCCAGCACCACCGCGTAGTCACCGGGCGCCAGGTCTTCGAACAGTACGCCGGGTTGGGCACTCCCATTATTCAACGAGAATTGATAGGGCAACGCCCCACCACTGATCGGGCCAACGGTGAGGCTACCCGTGGGCTGATTCGCACAGGAGGTTACGGCCGCCAATGCGAAGCTGGCCGCCGGGTAAGCCGTCACCACCACCATGACCGTGGAGTCACAGCCTTCCGCATTCAGCAGATGGAATGCGCGGGTCTCCCCGGCCGGGATGGCCGTATTCGCGTAATCAAAGACTTCTCCCGGACAAACGGATACTTCCAATAAAGAGCCGGAACTGGATAAAGCCTGCACCGTCACCGTCACGGTAGAATCGCAGCCCTGGGCATTTTGCAACACAAAGTCCTGCACCATACCGGGCAGTAAGTTTATGCCATTATACCCCACTGTGCTGCCCGGGCAAGCCTGCAATGTCAAGACGGAAGTAGAGGCTGTTGCTGCCTGCACCGTCACCGTCACCGTGGAATCGCAGCCCTGGGCATTCTGGAGCACAAAATCCTGCACGGTGCCGGGCAGCAGTTGTACACTGTTATAGGCGACCGTACCGCCCGGGCAGACCTGTAAAGTCAACGCGGAGCTGTTTACCGGCAATGCCTGTACCGTCACCGTTACCGTGGAATCGCAGCCCTGGGCATTGGTCAGCAAAAAATCCTGGCTGCTGCCGGCGGGGATGGCCACGCCCTGATACGTGGCCGTGCCGCCCGGACAGGCCTGCAACTGCAGGCTGCTACTCAACGGTGAACAAACAAATTTTAGCAGCAGGTCGGCGGTGGCCAGCGTTTGGCAGCCCGACATATTGGCCGGCTGCTGACCGATCACCACCTGCCAGTTGGCCGGCAGACTGGCGGCATCAATCTGCACGACGTAACTGGTGGAAAGTATGTTGGCAAATGCATAGGCGCCCAAATCGTCACTTTGTCCGTACGCTACCGGGCTGCCGTTCTGGTACAGATCGACGCCAATGCCGCTCACCAGAGTATCCATCGCGTCGATCAGTCCATTGTTGTTCACGTCGGCCCAAACCTGGCCGGTCACGTTGCCATAAGCATCGAACAGCTGCAAAGTGAGTGGGTCGCTCTGGCCGATGCATCCGAATATGTCGGTCAATTCGGCCCAATAAGTGCCACTTTCGGTAGCCACTAGGTCCGGTCCGGTGGCGCCGGCAATGGGCAGACCTTCGTAGTACCATTGCCAGGAGGCAATATTCGGCAGGTTAGGGGGCAGGCACAGCGTATCGGGACGGCAGCGGGTGTGACAGCCGCCCGGAATGGAGCTGACCGGGGGTCCTGGCTGGATGTAGAGTTCGTTGCTTTTTGCGGCACAACCGAACTCATTAATCACGCGGATGAAGTACAAGCCGGAACCTTCGGCAGTGAGCGTCATGCCCGTCTGGCCACTACTCCAGATCAACTGCCAGTTGGCGGGACTCGGACCATTATACGTGAGGATGGTGGACGACTGTGCACAAATACCGTTGGCCATGATGTTGAAACCGCTCGGTACAGGATTCACCGTGACCACGAAAGGCTCGGTGACGGCCGTGCATCCATTGGTCTGATCCGTCACGGTGACGGTATAAACATGGTCGCCCACCGACAGCAGATTATTACGGTCTTCCGTAAAAAACACCTCATTGTCCGTCCCGTTACCGCCCGACCATACATAGCCGTAGGTGCTGTTGTTCCCTTGCACTATCAGGTGAACGTCTTCGCCGGCACAGGTCGTCAGGGTCGGATACGCGGTGCCGATCACCTGGCCGAACGCATTCTCCAGCAGTGCTTTCAGGAGCGCGTCCGGTGCGGGCTTTACCGCTACTGTTACCGGCGGTGGGGTGTAGGTACAGCCGTTGGCATCGGTGATCGTTACCCGGTACGTGCCTTCCTGGGTGACCAGCAGACTTTGGGTCGTGGTGGTACTGTCCGACCACTGCCAGGCCACGCCGCCGGATGGAGCGGTCAGCATTGTACTGGCGCCCTCACAGATCGGTGCCGGGTTAGCGGGGTTGATGGCGCCGCTCAGCGTATTGGGGGTCACGGTCACGTTCTGGGAAAAATCGGCCTGGCAGCCAAAAGCGTTGGTGGCGGTGGCCGTCACTGCATAGGTGCCGGCGGGACTAAAACTGTGGTAGGCCAGACTACCGGAAGCGTCATTGGCCGGTCCGGTCGCCGGTTGCCCGAAATCCCAGGTCACCTCGGTGACTTCCGGTCCTGCGGTCGCGTTGAAGGCCAGGGCATTGCCGGCACAGTTTTGCGCCGGTGCCGCAAAGATCGGGCTGGATACGGTGGGAATGATGGCGGGCTGACTCGCCGAGGAAGTACATCCGCTGTTGGCCGTGACGGTTAAGGTGACCGAAAAACTCCCCGCTGTGGCGAAACTGTGGCTGGCATTACGCACCGTCGAGGCATTGGCTGCGCCGCTGGCCGGGTCGCCGAAGTTCCAGGCCCAGCCGCTGATGCCGCCGCCAGGCAAGAATGTGCTCACGTCCTGAAAGGTCGTTACCGTACCGGGACAATCCGGGGCTACACTGAATTGCGCGGAAGCCGCCACTTTCACCGAATCAATGATCTGGCAGATGGCCCCGTTTTGCAATTGCGCATACACAATGACCAGGTACTGTCCTGCATTCTGAAAATGGAAACCGGGGTTGTCCACCGTGGATGTACCGAGCAATGCCGCGCCTGATTCGGCCCAATACCAGTTCGCCGAACCAGGCTGGTACTGGGCGCCACTCACCTGAAAAGCGAATGAATCGCACAGTGCAGTAGGCAGGATGGACAGGTTAATACTCCCCGGTGGACAGGGTGGTGCACCGCCACCCGGCAGGCCCCCACCGCTGCCACCGCCGCCACAATTCTCCACGATGGCCACCGGTCCGTCCGAAGCGGTACAACCGAACTGATTGGTCACGGTCGCCGTATACAGCCCGTACTGATTGGTGGTGTACGTGGGGGTATTGCCGCCCACTGGCATACCGTTCTGAAACCACTGGTACTGGAAATTGCCATCGGCGTTGGTGAGCGCGCTGATGGTGACGAAGTTGGAATTGAGACAAAAAGCGGTGAAATCAGCGGTCGTAATGTTCAGGTTGGGGTTGGGGCCGGTGGAGATGGTGAACTCCGTAGTGCCCACGCAGCCCTGTGCGTCCACTACCTGCACCGAGTAACTGCCGGCGCCGAGGTTGACCGCCGGGGTGGCAGCCAGGTTTGCACCATTGTCAGCACGCCACATATAGCTGCTGTACGGATTGACCGTCTGCACGGGCTTGGTTTGCCCGGCACAAACGTTGGCGGGCGCCTGCACCATCGGATCGGGTTTGGCCAGCACGGTCACCGGAAAAGTAGATGTTTGGCCGCAGACCGTAGCCGACAGCGCGTGCCCGCCGGCCTGCGTCCAGAAGATTTCCGCCGTATTGGTACCCTGTCCGTCAGCAACGGCGCCTGCGTTGGCCGGGTTGATGCTCCATTGTACATCAATCCCTTTTAAATTGGCAACCACGTATTGTGCCGTCGCATCTTCGCAAACCAGGTCGTCGCCGCCGATGTCGGGCAGACCGATGGCAGCCACGTCCAGGCGCAGGGTGTCGGACAAGCAGCCCAGACCATTGGTACTGACCTGCCGCACTGCTAAATTGTAGGGACCACTGGCGCCCCAGGTGATGTTGAGCGGATTGCCGGCATAGGTCGCGGGCGCTGCGGCGCCGTTCTGCACCGTCCATTGCAGGTTGTTATTCGGCGCAGCGCCTTCGGCTTCGTAGGTATAAGCGTTGTTGGGGCAAATGTAGGCCGGACCGGAAATGCCGGTCGGTTGGTCGGGCAGCGGCGCGATATTCACCGCCCAGCTGCCTTCGTCGGAGCAGGTCTGGCTCGGGTCAACCGGCAGGGCCAACATGCGGTAAATACCGGCGCTGCCCGCAAAGGGCGCGGTGACGCTGGCCGCCGCCGCAGTAGTCCAGACGATGTTACCGGCCGGGTCGGTGAGCGTCCAGTTGGCCGGTATGTTGAGGCTGGGGGTGGTCAGTTTGGACGTAAAAGAGCCACTTGCGCCCGCACAGGCCTCCAGGGGTCCACTGACGATGAACGGCGACAAAATGTGCACGGCAATAGAATCTTCTCCGCCGCAGCCGAGGTAACAATTGTCGTATTTCACCGTCAGCCAATAGGTTTGACTGGGGTTGGGATAAGCCGTCCAGCGCACCGTGACGTGGTCGGTACCCTGCCCGTTCTGGATCGTCCCCCCACCCGACAGCGTCCATTCGAAACCCGTGCCGCCGTAGGGTTCGATGGTGTAAACTTCTTCCGACGACGGGCAGACCCGCTCTTTGCCGCGAATATCGGCGCCGTCATCTATGATCGGAATATGGATGACCGCCGGCTGCGGGCAAACCGCGCCGGCACAGGGTTGCGCTCCCAGGGTGATGGTCCCGGCCGGGCCGCTGGTCCACTGTATGGTAATGGTGTCGGAACTGGGTGTCCCCCCATTCAGGACCGTGCCGTTGGGCGTGACCGTCCAAGCGTAGGGGGCACAGCCGTTGGCAGCTGTGTAGATGACGGTTTCTTTGGGGCAAATCGTGCCGACGCAGTCCAGGGTCGGCGAGACCGCATCCAGCACTTCCACGTTCAGCATGCTCGTGTCGCCGCAGAGACAGCTGCTGCGGGCAATGAGCTGCACCGTATAGCTGCCCGGGGTCTGGAACAGGTGTTGCGGGTTGGTTTCGGCGGAACTGGAAGCATCATCGCTGAACGACCATTCGTAGTGGTCGGCAGCGGTGCTCTGGTTGTCGAAATAAACGGTTTGGCCCTTGCATACGGTGACTACGCCGGCCAGCGGTGCGGGATCGGTGGTGAATTTGGCTATGGGCGCCTCGATGATCGTGACACAAACGGCATCCTCGCCGCCCCCGCAGTTAGTTGGCACACCCGAGCCATCTGTATAGACACTGACCGAACCGTTGCCCGCTGCTCCCCACGTGACCGTAATGGAATTGTTGAACGGCGGATTGTTGATGGTGTAACTGCTCGCCCCGGTGACCTGCCAGAGCAGTGGAAACTGCTGAGTACTTGGGTTTACCGTCTGTACGGAATAAGTAACGGTGGTGTTGGGGCACACTTTTTCGCAAAAAGATCCGCTGCTGTCGGCATTGCAGGGCGCGGAATTGCTGGAAATGATATTTATCGGCTGATACGGCAGTACATAGATGGTGTAGTTCGCGGTGTCAGTGGTACCATTTCCACTCAGTACCTTCAAAGTGTACGTGCCGGCAGCAAAGGCGCAAACATAAACATCCTTTTGGTTGGAAGTAAAGCCACCCGGGCCCGTCCATTGATAGAA
>JBKJKS010000278.1:0-7809 GCA_046597295.1 Saprospiraceae bacterium | reverse complement strand
GGTAGGTGTGGCATGAATTACGGGGAAAAAATTTTAAAAATTTTCCCCCGTAATTCATGCCACACCTGGATACCGACCTACGAACCATGAAATTTTCTATCTACACGACATCCATTGCGCTGTTACTGATACTGCTGGCCCTGGCTACCAGCTGTACCGGCACTGGCAAACTCCGCGAGGGCGAGCGACTCTATAAAGGAGCGAAAGTCAAAATTGACAAGCTGGAAAAAGGTTGGTCGACGAAAATCCTCAAGACGGACCTGAAAAAAGCGGTCATTCTCCCCCGTCCCAATAAAAAGATCCTGTGGATGCGGCCCCGGCTGGTGATGTATCAAATGTTCCACACCACCAAACAAAAAAGCCTGAGCAATTTTATCGCCAACCGTTTTGGCGAGGAGCCCATCCTGTATGAGGGCAAGATTGCCAACCGGCAACGCGAACTGCTGAGCGAACGGGCAGCCAATGACGGCTTCTTCAAGGTCAGTGTCGATACGGAAGAAAAACTGCACAAACACACGGCGAAGCTGGTCCACACGGTGCTGGTCAAAATGCCCCGCGAACAAGTGGACGATGTGGTGTATCCGCCCGACTCGAGCACCGTGACGCGCACCATCTGGGCCTTGCGCCCTAAATCGCTGGTGCAGCCCGGCCAGCCCTACCACCTGGAGGAAATGATCGCCGAACGCCAGCGCCTGGCCGACACGTTGCGCAACCACGGCTGGTATTATTTCTCGCCGGATAACCTGCTGTTCGAAGCCGATACCCTGCATCCGCGTGGCGAAGTAAACCTCACTTTGCGGGTCAAAAAAGAGGTGACTGCCCGCGAACGCGAGCAGTATCGCCTGGCCAGTATTACCGTTTATCCCGACTACGACCTGGCCAGGCAGTCCGGTCAGGAGAAGCGGCAAACCGATACCCTGGGCTTCGGCTGTATCACCTACGTGTACCATGACCTGACGACCAAGCCGGAAATTCTGAACCGGCAGATTTTCCTGCGTTGCGGGGAGTATTACTCCAATAATGACTACCAGGCGACCATTTACCGGTTGTTGAACCTGAATTTGTTCAAATTCATCAACATCCGGTTCGACGTATCGGCACAGTCCGATACCCTGCTGGACGCCAGTATTTACCTCACCCCTTACCCGCCGAAACGGGTGGAAGGCACCTTATCCGGGGTGTTTTCACCCAGTTTTTATTATGGAATACGGGCGGGGGCGGCTTTCACCCACCGCAACCTTTTTAAAGGTGCCGAAGCCCTGCGCGTCTCACTGGATGGCGCTTATCTGCGGACCGACAAGACCAACTTCGATTTCGAGGATTTCCTGGTCAGCGACGCGGCTGCCCGGCTGACCCTGCCCCGGTTTCTGTTTATTCCGGAAAAGAAGACCCTGGCCTTCAGTACCACCCAGTTCAGTCTCCGGCATGAGTCCAACTGGTTCAAATACAACCTGCCTGAATTAGGCAGGTTCCGCTTAAGCTTACAGCGCGTATCGGCGCAAAGCGGTTATTTATGGAAGAAAAACCGGCGGGGCTCCGTCGTCCAGGAATTTAATCCCCTGAGCCTGGGGGTGCAGTTCTCCACGGTGGATGACGGAGGCATCCGCCAGCAACTGATCGCCGAAATCCCCAATGACAGCACGGGGACCTCGCTCTCGCTGCTCACCTTCGTGGAATATAAACCCAACTATACCTTTACCCTGGACCAGCGACTGGAGCCGGCCCGGCGGTTCACCCGTTATTTCCGGCAGCGCTTCGCGGGGCAGGCCAGCGGCTATACCGGCAGCAAATACCTGCCCAGCGACTTTCCTTTGCAGAGCCCGCTCAACTTTTTCGTGGAAACCGACTACCGTCAGTACCAGAAAACGCATGGACGCAACGTGCTCGCCTCCCGATTGGCCATCGGCGCGGGTATTCCCCTCCGCCCCAACGGAACCATTGCCCTGCTGGACCGCTACATCATCGGCGGCGCCTCCAGCGTCCGGGCCTTCGCTCCCCGCACCATCGGGCCGGGTAGCCAGCCCCGCGATACCATTCCCGATCAGCTGCAAGTAGGTCAATATACCGGCAATATGTTGATTGAGAGCAGTGTGGAGTATCGAATGCCCATCGGGCGCTTTCCCGAACTAGCCTTTTTTGTGGACGCCGGCAACATCTGGCTAAATTCCGGCGCAGATGCTGCGGAGGAAACCCGCTTCCGATTGAACCGGTTTTACCGGGAACTGGCGATCGGCGCCGGGGCGGGCCTGCGCATCAACCTGGGCTTTTTTGTGATGCGGCTCGATCTGGCTTTTCCGCTAACCAAACCTTACCTGCCGGCCGGCCAGCGTTGGGTGGGCGATGATCTGCGCTTTGGCAGCCGGGCCTGGCGGAAGGATAATCTGAACTGGAACTTTTCCTTCGGTTATCCGTTCTAAGCGGCTATTTTAAAACCCTTACCGGGTGGACAAACTGGGGTGCAGGCACGATTTTTTACACAGCAGTGAAAGAGGGCAACCCTTCTAAAACAACATTTCTGCAGCAAAGTCTGCAAAACGTAAATATCATCTTTCAACAAAATTTTGAACCAATCATGGCAGTAAAAGACAAGTACCAAAGTGCCCTCCACCTCGGCGAAAAATTCGGCGTAAGCGGCGGAAAAGTAGAGGAAGTGAACGGTATCCTCCACGTAAGCGGCCAGGTAGAGTCGCAGTACGAGAAAAACCAGATCTGGGACGCCATCAAAGAAGCCGGCGGATCTTCCCCGACCGATATTGTAGCGGACATCACCGTAGCCAATAGCGGCTATTTTGCCAAGCACACGGTGGCCCGGGGCGAAAGCCTGAGCAAAATCGCCCAGCACTACTACAAGGACATGCATGGCTACAAAAAAATCTTCGAAGCCAATCGCGACATCCTGGACGATGAAGACAAAATTGAGGTGGGTCAGGTGTTGACCATTCCGAACGAGTAATGCTGCCCGTTCCCCAAGCCATACGGCTGTTCCGGTTATGCCGGGGCAGCCGTTTTTTAGTCAGGTGGAGGCATGACCCAGCGCAAACAGTTGGCGCTTTTGGACAATGCTTTGGTAGGTAACACATTAATCACATTTTCCCCCATGGCCAAACTCGAAGAACAACTCAAAGTCGCCATCCTGAAAATGCCGGCGAAGGAGAAAGATAAGTTGCTGCTGCGGCTCGTGACCAAGGATGCCAAACTGGTCCGGCGGCTGGTGTTCGAACTGCTGGAAGGCGGTGAAACCCGCGACGAGCGGGCGGCCGAGTTACGCGGACAAATTTATCAGAGTCTGCAGGCGGTGGATCAACGCTCCACGACGCCGGGCTATCTTTTACTGTATCTCCGCCACTGGAATGCGCGCATCGTGGAGCACGTGCAGGCCACCAAGGACAAGCCCGGCGATGTCTCGCTGACCGTTTTTATGCTGGCCGAAGCCTTCCGGACCCACCTGGCTATGCTGCGCCGCCACCCCGACCGGCGGAGCGACACGCTGGCGCCCTATATCGTCCGGCGTACCAAAAGCCTGCTGGCGAAGGCCGGGAAACTCCACGAAGATTATTTCATCGAATTTCGGCGCGATCTGAACGAACTGCTGCAGTTCATCTGGGAATTTCCCCCCACGGCCCAACTTGCCAAAAGCGAGGAACTGCCCAAACGCTGGGAGTGACGCCAGTCTTACCGGCAATATTGCAGTACCGCGCGCATCGCGACAACCTGCCCGTTTTTACGCAGCACCACCCACACTTTTTCCCGGGCTTTCGGGGATACCTCCACGGGCTCCTGGGCAGGCAGTACCTTTTCCACCAATAAGTTACCACTGAAATCATATACTGTTGCCGTCCAGCTGGCAGCGGGGTCATCGGTTTGGATAAAGAACGACCGGCAATACGGGTTGGGAAATACCCGCAGGGCTTCGGCAACCGGCAAGCTGTCTCCAGCAGCGGGCAACCCTGTGCACCACGATTCGGCGAGGGCGCCGAAATAATGCCTTTCCAGGTAATTCAGCAGGGCCACCGACAGGCTATCGGCAAAACGCAACAAATTGGGCAGCGAATCGCGTATGCCCGTCCGGTTGCACTCGATCTGGATGGCATCCACCAGGCCACCGCTTTGCGAACCGTGCCGGGCCGTGTTATAGCCGCCATTGAAATACAGATCGGCACCGTCCGGAAAAGGGTCGGCCGCCGAAGGCACGGCCGGATAACCCAGGTCGGACAGCAGCGTGCCGAGGCTGTATTCGCCACGCAACAGGCCGGCATGATCCGTGCCGGTTACATTTTGGAGGGCCAAACGGCGGATGCTGCTCCCCGCCACCTGGCTACCCAGGTTCAGCGACGCATCGGGCAGTTGCAGTTCACTTTTGGTCAATAAATAGCCCAGTTCCAGCCGCTGCTCCGCATGGCCGTGGCCGTGCAGGTCGATGTAAAGGCCTTTGCCGAAGGTTTGGCTGATCGCATCATGAGCCCCGTCGAGAAAGCCCTGAAATTCCGTCCAGGCCTGTTCGGCGATGGGGTCGCCATCGGCGGCTTCCGGCAGGTCCCGGTTGGCGTCCATTTTTCGCCGGTGCAAACGATTGATGACGACGTGCGGATAACAGCCGGTGCGGGCATATACCGCGTTGGCCAGGGCGCGTGCCAACTCCTGTGTACTACCATCCATTACGTAGGTGCAGCCGGTACAGTCCCGATCAGGTATACTGGTTGGGTTGAGGTAACCGCCATGCGGGGCGGATAGAATCAGCGGCAGGTTGCCGGCTACGTACTCGATATAATTTTGGGCGCCAAAATACGCTTGACCAGGCGTATAAGGCTGGGCGGCAAGCGCCAGTGGCAGGGCCAGCAACCAGCAGATCAGGTGTTTCATCGGCAATATTTTTCGGTAGTGGTTGATAAAGGTTGATAAGGTTTTATGGAAAAGGTTGATAACCAACATTTTGTCATATTACTACCAACTACTTATTGCCACTATATAATTTTTCATGCGTACCGGCAGCTGAAACCGCCGGTACGCTCAGTGCTGCACCACCACACGTTGCCGCACCGACAGCGCCCCGCTTTCATCGTCTTTGACCTGCAGAAAATAAACGCCGTCGGGCAGTTGGTGAATATCCAGCACTACCTGATCCAGCGGACGGTGCCGGATGGCCTGCTGCAGAACGAGTTGTCCGTTCAGATTGAATAACTGGACCACCCCCTGTACAGGAATTTTATATAAAGTGTTGAAAAATAAGGCCGTATGCGCAGGATTCGGAAAAACTACCGTTTGTGCGGCAGCGGCCGGCGCCTGCGTGGCCACGACTTCCAGCAGGGGCACGGAATACACACCCCGTCCGTGGGTGGCAACGTACAGCCGGTGGTTGAGCTGGCGCAGCGCAAAATCGAGGACGAAAACGTTGGGTAAGCCGGTCCCATAGGGTTGCCAGTGGATGGTCGTGGCGTCGGTATAGAATACGCCGATGTCCGTACCGACGAACAGGTAGTTGGTCAGCGAATCGTACAGGAGGCAGTTGGTCGGCACATTGGGCAGGTTGCCGGAGAGGTTGCCCCAGCTTTGGCCGCCGTTGGGACTCATGAATACTTTTTTGCCGGCGGTCAGCCCGCCCTTGGTTACCCACAACCGCTGCGGATGGTTGGGGTGGATGGCCAGACCGGTCACATCGTCGGTGCTGCCCAGTACGTTGAAATTTTTCCAGGTCGTACCGGCATCGGTGGTGCGGTAGAGCCGGCTGCGCCAGGTCGCATAGATGTAATTAGTATCGCTGGGCGCTATTTCCACCGTGCGTAGCCTATTGTCCACGCTGCCGGTCAGGTTATCGCTGATTTTTTGAAAAGTATTGCCCCGGTCGTGGGTGCGGTAAACATCGTGGAAACCGAAGACCAGCGATTTCGGATTGCGGGGATTGATCACGAAAGGTGTTACCCAGTCGCCGTTGGGATTGTCGGAAATATTGTCCGAAATATTGGTGGCGCTCGTAAAAGCATCCATGGAGCGGTAGATGTCGTTTCCGCCGTAGTACTCGGTGTACATAATGGCGCTGTTGGTGGGATCCATGGCCTGGGTCATGGCATCGCCGCCGTTGGTATGCGTCCAGGTGGCAGCGGGAGCAGGTTTGCGCAGCCAGCCGCCGTTGTCCTGCGAACCGGCGGCGATCCGGAAGGGGCCACTCTCCCCCACGGCCACGCTGTAGAACTGGGCAATGCCAAGGCCGTTGGACAGGTCCGTCCACTGCTGGGTCGGCTCGTCGTAGCGATAAATGCCGCCGTCGTTACAAAACCACATTTGCTGGTCGTTGTAGGGATTTTGCACGATGTCGTGGACATCGGCATGGACTTCCACGTGCACGCCATCATTGTACCAGTGGGTGACCTGCGTCCAGCTGGCCCCCTGGTCATCCGAGCGAAAGACAACCAGTCCGCCGCAGTAGAGCACGTTCGAATCGGCGGCCGAAAAATTGATATGCGCATGTTCGGGCAGAACGGACTGCTCGGCAAAACTGACGCCTGCGTCTTTCGACAGCAGGAATTTTTTCCCCACGGAGAATCGCATGCCCAGCCAATCGGGGTTGGCCGGCGTCACGCAGAGTTTGATCTCGTTTTGCGTTTCCTGGAAGTCGGAGAGCTGGACCCAGGTGGTGCCACCGTCCGTCGATTTCAGCAGCTGACTTTTGCCCCAATAGTCATGTTTGGCGGCGTAGAGCGTGCTGGCGTCGCCGGGCCGGTATTGGAGGTCGGTGTACTCGCCAGCCTGCATATTCTGCCAGGTTGTACCGCCGTCGGTGGTGCGTAGCAAACCCTGGTTGCTGGCCACAAAAATAATTTGCGGATCGGCGGGGCTCATCACCATCGCATAGATCACTTTGTTTTCCGCCAGCGCCCAGTCCAGGCCGGTGGGCGCCCAGTGGTGGCCGCCGTCGGTGGATTTGTAGACGCCAAAGCCATATTGCCACCAGCCGCCTTTATCGGCCAGCGAAATGTACAGGGTATCGGGATGCTGGTGATCCAGCAGGATAACGCCCACCGGCAGGTAGGGCAGCTGGTCGCCGAGGGCCGTGTAGGTAGTGCCGCCGTCCAGCGTTTTCCAGATGCCGCCGTCCGGGGTGCCGATGTAAAAAATGTCCGGACTGGTAGGATGGAAAGCGACGTGTTTCACCCGTCCCACGCCCCAATAGCCGCCACCGGTATTTTTGGTGGGGCCCTCGTGCTGCCATACTGGTTGGTTATTGCGGTCCTGTCCGGCACCCAGAACGTGCTTTTGGTAGTGCAGCCACTGGGCGCGCAGGTCGGGGAAGCTACCGTCCGCCTGCACGCGGTCGCGCCACAGCCACTTCCAACGCTGGTATTTCACGTGCTCGTCATCCCAGCATTCGGCGGCAGCAGCGTCGTATTCGGTCTCAAAATACGCATCCAGTTGGGCACAAATCTCGAAGTAATTGGGCGTCTGGCCCGGCAGGTGCAAGGCCGGCAGATCCTGGGCGGCGAGTGGGGAGAGCAAGCAACAGAAAGCGAGGCAGAGAATATTTTTCACGGGTAAAGGCATTGTTGAATGGCAAAAATAGACAGACTTCGGAGCAAGGACCGGCGGATTTTTGTCCGGCCGGTGCCGGCCGCTTTGTTTGTATTGTCAATGCAAAGTGTTTTTGAACAAATCAAGAACCGCCAGCGCAAACGGGCGTTGAGTGGATCGGTCGTCACGGTTTGGGCCACGCTCCGGGAATACGGCACCGGCATACACTATCTTTGCCTTTCAAACAAAACCACCATGCCCCGTTTTGCCTTGCTTTTTCTGCTTTTTATATTGATCAACGCCGCCTGC
>JBKJKS010000048.1:0-3647 GCA_046597295.1 Saprospiraceae bacterium | reverse complement strand
CCGGTCAACTGCGGCGAAGGCGTGTTGCTCCCGACGGTAAAAGTGGCGGTAGCGGTGCAGGCGCCCCCGCCATTGACGGTGACCGTATAATCGCCTGAACCGACGTTGCTCAGGTTTTGCGACGTCTGTCCGCCCGACCAGATGTACGTGTAGTTCAGCGCCGGGCTGACGCTGAGGTTCACGCTGCCGTCGCTGCCAAAACAAAGGCTGTTGGGGGTGGTAATGCCGGAGATCATCGGCACGATGACCGCATCGGGTACGGTATAAATATTGGCCGTTGTGCAGCCATTGCCACCGGTGACGGTGACGGCATAATTACCCGCCGGCAGGTTGGCGAGGTCTTCGGTTAACGCGGCAGTGGACCAAACAAAAGAATTGGGTGGAGCGCCGGAAAAAACGGTCAGGTTGATGGCGCCGCTGCTTTGTCCGCAGGAAGCCGGCACAATGGATACGCTCACCGAAGGGGCGGTCGCGGCGCTGCCCACACTGAAGGTCGCGGTGGTAGTGCAGCTACCACCCGCACTGACCGTCACGGTATAATTGCCGCCGCCCACCGGTCCCAGGTCCTCGGTGGTGGCCGCATTGGACCAGAGAAAAGTATAAGTACCGGCGGGCGTTACGTCGAGACTGACGCTGCCGTTGTTCAGCAGACAGGAACTGCTGGCCGTCGTTGTTCCCGACAGGGCGAAGGAAAGGGTGTTCCCGGGTACCGTCGCGCTGGCGGTTGCGGTGCATCCGTTGGCGCCGCTCACCGTCACCGTGTAGGTGCCGGCGGGCACACCGGTCAGATCTTCCGACAGGACGCCACCCGACCACAAAAAGGTGTAGGGGCTTACACCGCCGCTGACGCTCAGGTCCACGGCGCCATTGGACAGGCCACAAAGTTCCGGCGTAATGGTCTGCGTGGTCGTCGGATAGCTGCGGTTGTCGGGGACGACGAAGGAGGCATTTGCCACGCAGTTGCCGGTTTGGGTGACCGAGACCGAGTAGGTACCGGCCGGCAGGTTGGCCAGGTCTTCGGTGACCGCGGCATTGGACCACAGGTAGGTGTACGCTCCGGCGGGTGTGACGGTCAGGTTGACCGCGCCGTTACTGGCCGTGCAGCTGGTCAGCGGGCTAGCCACGCCGCTGAGGCTGAAGGTGGAGGCATTGTTGGCCACGTTCAGCGTGGTATCGGCGGTACAGCCGTTGGCAGCCGTCACCGTGACGGTATAGTTGCCGGCCGGAATATTGCTCAGGTCTTCAGTGGCGGCCAGGTTGGACCAGGCAAAAACGTAGGGCGCCGGGGCGCCACTGATGCTGAGGTCAATGCCGCCATTGCTGTTGCCACAAATGGCTGGTGTAACGGCGGGACTAATGGCAGGATCGGCGGTGTTGCTGGTGACCGTAAAAGTGGCGGTCGCCGAACAGCTGGTGCCGACGCTCACCGTCACTGTGTAGATCCCGGCGGCCAGGTTGCCGACGTCTTCGGTGGTGGCGCTGTTGCTCCATTGATAGATATAATTGCCGACTGGCGTCACACTGACGTTCAGGGCGCCGTTGGGGCTGGCACAGGAAGTATTTTCGGTCATTATACCACTGATATTCAGCACCGTGTTGTTGTTGGCGACGGTCACTGTTGCCGTGGCGGAACAATCAAAAAAGTCTTTTACCGTCACGGTATAATTGCCGGGCAGCAGGTTGTTCAGATCCTGCGTAGTGGCGCTGTTCGACCATAGATAGGTGTAACCGGGCGTGCCGCCGCTTACGCTGAGGTCGGCCGCGCCATTGTTCAAACCACAAGTGGCGGGAATGCCCAGAATGGAGAGGTTGGGCAGGATGGCGGCGTTAAGCACTTCAAAACTGGCCACCGCACTACAGGAAAGCCCCAGCGTGACGGTCACGGTATAAATGCCGGGCAGCAGGTTGGTGATGTCTTCCGTAATTTTATTATTGGACCATTTATACTTGTAAGCATTTCCGGCGGGCGCCACAGCGAGGTCAATTTCCCCGTTGGGAGTGCTGCAGGAATTGTTATCAAAAACCACCCCGGAGAGCTGGATGGGAATCGGCTCGCTCGGGACCGGAGCAAAGGTGCCCGCAGTACAGCCGACGGCGCTAGTTACCGTTACGGCATAATTGCCGGCCAAGAGATTGTTGATGTCCTGGAAAGTGGCATTGGTCGACCATTTATACGTGTAGGGCGCAATACCGCCGGACACGTCCAGATCCACCGCCCCATTGGCTAAGCCGCAGTTGGCAGGCGTAATAATAACGTCCAGAACCGGCGCTTCGGACTCGTCGTCCACCGTGAAGCTGGCGGTCTCCGTGCAGGTGCCGCCGGCGCTCACCGTCACCGTATAGGTGCCGGGGGCGAGGTTGTTCAGCATGGTGCCGGTACTGCCATTCGACCAGAGGACCGTCAGATTATTGGGCGTGAGCTGGAGCGTCAGGCCGCCATTATTAGCGACGCAGGAGGTCTGGGATTTGATAATAGCATCCACGGTGATCGCCACCTGGTTGTTCGGCAGTTGCACCCCATCCACCGCCGTGCAACCGTTGAAGCCGGTCACGGTGACCGCATAAAAGTCCCCGGGAATATTGTTGAGGTCCTGGGTGATCTGGCCGCTTGACCACAAGTAGGTGTAAGGGAGTACGCCCCCGGAGACGCTCATGTTAATGCTGCCGTTGCTCAAACCACAGGTAGCGGCGACGAAAGTGAAAGAAGGCGTCGGTGCATTTGGATCGTCGGGCACGGTAAAACTGGCTTCCTGGGTACAAGCGCCGCCCGCGCTGACGGTCACCGAATAGGTGCCGGGCAGCAGGCCGGTGAGGTCCTGGGTCATGGCGCCGGTGGACCATACATAGGTATACACCCCGACGGGGGCAATACTGATGTCGATGCTACCGGTGCCATTACTGTTGCAGCTGGTGTTGGCCACGGTGTTACCATTAATATTGATGGGTGGATTAACATTAGTAAGGTCATAATTGCCCACACTGCTGCAGCCGTTGGCTCCGGTGACCGTGAGCTGATAAGCGCCGGCGGGCACGTTGGGCAGGCTGACCGTCGTGGCGCCGGTGGACCATAAATAGGTATAAGGGCCCACGCCGCCACTAACTGAAATGCTGATACTGCCATTGCTCAGATCGCAGGTGGCACTGTTGATGTTGGCATTGATATTCGGCACATTCGGATTATCGGCAATGGTGAAATCGGCGACATTGGTGCAGCTGCCGCCCGCACTCACCGTTACCGTGTAAGTTCCGGCGGGCAATCCGCTCACATCCTGGGTCATGGCCCCGTTCGACCAGGTATAGGTGTAATTGCCGGCGGGTGCCACGCTGACGTCGATACCGCCGTTGCTGCCCGTACAAGTGGTGTTGGACAGTACGGTTCCACTGATGTTGATGGGCGGATTGTTGTTATTTACATTAATATCCGCTACCCGCGTGCAGCCGTTGGCCCCAGTGACAGTAACGCTATAGCTCCCGGCCGGTATGTTGCTGAGGTCTTCGGTCATTTGTCCACCCGACCACATAAAGGTGTAAGGCGCAACGCCGCCGCTGACCGTCAGATTGATGTTCCCATTATTGAAATCGCAGCTGGTATTGATCACCGCAGAACTGAGGTTCGGTTGATTGGGATTGTCCGCTATGGTAAAATC
>JBKJKS010000040.1:0-3868 GCA_046597295.1 Saprospiraceae bacterium | reverse complement strand
GCAGAAGTGTTTTCCGGAGCAGGTGGCGACGCCAGCCTGGCAAACAACCTTAATAGACCTGATTCCTTCTTATGGTTCCTCCCTGGCCGAGGATGCCGCGCTGTGCCGGGCGACGCGGCAGCGGACGGCGGCGGTACTGGGGTTGCTGGAAGGGTAGTTACTAGCGCTTCCCCTACCGCAACAGCTCCAAATATCCGTTCAACAGCGGCGATCCATCCCCCAGATTGATCAGGTAGAAATAAGTGCCGTCGGGCAGGGTGCGCCCGTTCCACTCGCCCGCCCAGGCGGTCTGGTTGGTGTAGCCTTTTTGCAGCAGCACGCGACTACCCCAGCGATTGAATACCTGCACCTCGTTTTTCGGAAACTGGTCGATGCCGGCGATGTGCCAGAAATCATTTAGGTTGTCGCCGTTGGGAGAGAGGCCGGTAAACACGATCACCTTATCGCAGGCGACGTTCACGGTGACCACGCCGATGGATTGACGCCCCAGGGTATCGGTCAGGCGGTAGCGCACAATGGCCAGGCCGCAGCTGTCCGGATCAGGGGTATAGGTAAGAATGCCCAGCACCGGTTCGTAAGTGAAAGTGCCGAAGGCGGCGTTGTTCAGTATTTCCACCTGCACCGGCCCCCGGTAAATATCGTTGGACAGGATGGCGATTTGCACGGGGGCGATTTTGGTGGTCGCGGCATTGTCGGGCCGGGCCAGCAGCGTATCGGCGGGGTCAGCGGAGCAGGTCAGGTAGACGTTCAGCTCGTACTCGCAGCTACCGGTCAGTTGCCGGACGGACAGCTGGTGGAAGCCGGTATCGAGCGTAAGCCCAATCGTGTTGCCACAAAAGGTAAAACCGCCGGTGAAGGGCTGCCCGTGGTCGAGTATTTCGTACTCGCCGATCTGGGCGCCGGGCAGGTTGGTGCAAAAAGTCGTGTCCTTGCCGCAGCCCACGACGTTCCAGTGGATGTCGCCCAGCACGTCCGGCGTATAGTTATGCAGGGGCGGACAGCCGGAGCAGGTGACCTGCACGGCCAGCGTATCGGCGCAACCGGAGAGTACACTGCGGATGACCAGCAGGTGGGACCCGACGGCAAAGCGCAGGGTGGTGCCCTTCGGCTCGTACTGTATACCCGGATTCAGGGTACCCATGATCCCCGTGGCGGAAGTGATCTTGATCGCGCCGTAGGCATTGCCAGGCTGGCCGCCTACGATGTAAATGTTGTTGAAAACGTGCCAGTCGCCGTTGGGGTCCAATTGGTTGAGCAGGGTCAGCAGCGCGTTCAGGTCGGCAAAGCTGCCGGTCTGCGGTTGGCCGTTGACCAGCCACTGGTTCAGCAGGTAAGGGCCGGTCGTGGGAATTTGCAGGATGGAATACGCGGTCAGCGTATCGTAGTCGCAGACCTGAAAGCCGCCCTGGTAGGGGATTTGGTTGTCGACAATGATCAGGTTGTTCAACTGCGAGAACAGGATGGGCAGGCAAGCCGTTGCCCCGGCGGCGCAATCGTCGGTGTCCAGCTGCAGGCTGGCGGGCAGCTGGATGGCATCGATGCAGGACGAGGCGGGCAGTACTGATGGCAGGTAGTGGATGATGGTGCAGTGAAATGGACTACCGCCACAGACCGAAACGCCAATATCGTCCACGTTGTAGCCAGGCTGGCCCAAGGCCTGGAAAGTGATGCAGGCGCTGCTGGGGTCAATGGCATAGGTGCCATAGCTGCCGCTGGTGCCGCTTAGTCCGGCGGTATGCAACAAATTGATGGTCGGCGTGGGGATGTCCGCCGGGATCATGCCGCAGGCCAGGGCGGTCTCGTTCGGCAGCATGGAAAGGAAGATCTGCTGGACAGTTGGCGCCGTGGCGGAAACGCTGATAATGATGCAGAACCGTTGGCTCAGTCCGGCAATGTTCACATTTTCGGCAATGCAAATGGTATCCACCGCGTATCCGGTCAGGCCTTTGGCGGTATAGACGAGGCATCCGGTCGGCTGCAGCACCCAGTTCCCATAGTTAGAGCTACCCGATACACCGCCCCCGATCAAAGCAAAAGTAGCGCTGCCCGGCGCCACGCCGACCGGCAGATCCAGGCAAAAAGTACTGGTGGTTCCCACCGTCGCCACCCGGTACAGTGTGTCCGGGGTAGCGCATTGGCGTGCGATCAGTACGGTATCCAGTGTATACTGGCAGAACAAACTGTCGTAGATGGTGGCCGAGTACCGTCCGGCCGGCAGGTTCAGGCGGTTCAGTCCCTCGTCCGTGCCGGGTAAGTCGGCCCAATCCGCCCGGAATCCACCATTGCTCCCGCTGGGCGACAGCAGGATTTGCCCGCCCTGGATGCAGGTCTGCGGGGCAGTGGATTTCTGCAGGGCGTAGGGCGGCGGCTCTTTGATAAAAAAGGTGTTGGCCGGCAGTGCACAGCTATCGGCATCCACGACGGAAAGCGTATACAGGCCGGGCGACAGGTTGCCGGGGAAATTCGGATTCGCCGTATTACCGTTATTGTCGAGTAGCGTGAACGAGAAGGGCAGGGAAAAATTAGGGCCCGGGGTCACATTAAAAAGTAAATAACCGTCGTCATTGCCGGGGCACTTTACGTCGTAGATGGTCAGGGCCACCGACCCGGTCACCGTGGCCTGTTGTATGACGAACGAGATGGTATCGGCGCAGGCGGACGTATTATCCTGGATAATATCGGTATAGGTGCCGGCCGCGAGGCCGGTCAGGAGGGGACCATTGCCGAGGGAGTAACTGTAGTTGCCCGATCCGCCGGCCACGGTGAGCTGTACCTGTCCGGTGGGCCGGTTACACTTCGCCTGCTTTAAGATGGTGAAGTTCACATCCAACTGATTGATGCGGGGCACGCAGACCCGAAATACCGAGTAGCAGTTGGTGGCCGGCTCGGTGGCCGTCACGTAGTAGCAACCCGCCAACAGACTGGCGTTCACCGCGCCCGTAGTACCATTGCTCCAGCTGTACTGGAGCGTACTTGGTGAAATGGTCACTTTGCCGTTGGCGGCCAGGCAGTTAGCGCCCAATATTTCGACAATCTGGTAATCGGGGCCGTTGGAATTATTGACAATAATGGTAGTGTCCAGCGTGCATTCGGGCTGGTTATTGCGGACAATCTGCACCGAGTACGTACCAGCCGTCAGGTTGAAAGCAACGTTGCTGTTCGAAATATTGGGCGACCAGTTGAATTGGTAGTTCAGGTTGTTGCCCTGCACATCCAGAATAATCCCACCCGTTTGGCTGCCGCATTGGGTATTCAGCACCGTTACGGAATTTAGTTCGACGGGGTTGTTGCAGGCCGTCCCGCTACTATCGGCGGGGATTGTCCCGGCGGCGGGGAGCGTTTTGCCCATCGACAGACTGACGAAAAAGCAGACCATGCCAAGTAGAAGTGGAAATTTTTTCATGTATAGATAGAGCCGACTCAAAATGAAAACGTGCAAAAAAAGGTAGAAAGCGTCCCCTGTTCCGGAGCGGCGGGGTAAACGGATGATGCAGGTAACTTGCCGGTAAAGGTAAGCGGGAAGCCTTATTTCGCCATCTTTTTCGCCGGTTGCGTCCCGTTAGCGCACCCGAAATTAAAGTATAAAAGACATATTATTTTCAAAAAACGGCAACATAAATCATTGATGATCAATATTTAAGAAGTACAATAAGTGAAGGGGATAGTCCGACAAATCACCAAAAATGTCCTTTTATCGACCTGCCGCCGCCCCTACGTTTGTATCATTCAAATGAGGTCATCCCACCGATAGTACGATTGCCTGTTGCGAATTCGCGTTCAAAGGTTGCTGGAGAGGGAAAAGTAAGAAATTTCCTCCTTCTTTTCATAGGCAGTTTATGAACGCGTCCTTTTTTTAACCAACAAAAAC
>JBKJKS010000205.1:0-4177 GCA_046597295.1 Saprospiraceae bacterium | reverse complement strand
CTCCGTAGACGGCGTCCACTGGCTGGACATTGGCCGCGTGGCGGGTAAAGCCAACTCCAACACGACGCAAAGCTACCAGTTGACCGACGCACAGCCCCTGGCCAGCGCCTACTATCGCCTTCGTTCGGTGGATGTAGACGCCAGTGCCTCCGTCTCGCCGGCCATTCAGCTGGTGCGCCCCGACCGGCAGTTCGCTATCACGGGGGTGCTACCCAACCCGGCGTCAGACTACCTGACCGTACGCTTTCACACCCCGGTGGAAGAGCAGGTTATACTCCGTCTACTCGACGTCACTGGCCGGCTGGTACTGGAGCAGGCAGTTGATACACAGGAAGATCTGAACGTGGTAACGTTGTCTATGGCAGGCTTGCCAGCCGGGCTCTACCAACTCGTGTTGAGCAACGGCGCCCAAACCGCCCTACCGGTGCGCGTGGTGAAACAATAATGCATCCTGCCGTATCCATCCGGATGCGCAGTCACTTTTAGTACCCGGCTTCCCGAAAGTTTAAGACCTTTCGGGAAGTTTTTTATTGGTCAAAACCACCGCAAACAATGGAAATGCAAAACGCCCAAACCTTCTATTTGCAAACGATCAAGGCCCTGCTTGAAGATGACGAAATAGATAAAGCACTGGAGGCATTGCGCGAACTTGACCGCCAGACGCAAGCCGATATTTGGGAGGAAATCGCCCAAATATCTGGTAACTACCGACAGGCAGCCAGAGCCTTTCGCGAGAATCTCATTGAATTCAAAGAATTTTCAATGCTGACGGCCCGGATTCGCAAGGCCCTTTTGGAAATAATGCAGGAATTGCCGGACCGCTTGCAATTAAACGCTAAAATCCGTTCGGTCAGCGCCTTTCAGTTTCAGGTGCCCGATACGGAGCGTTTGGAAAAGATCATCGGCCAGCAAAGCAATATTCTGAAAATCAACTGGTTGGAGAAAGCATTGCAGGCTTCGAAAGCGGTCTGCCGGGTCGTCTGCGCGAACGGCGAAATGGGCACCGGCCTGCTGACCAGAGAAGGCTACCTATTCACCAATCACCACGTGATTCCCTCCGCAGCAATCGCGACGACGGCCAGGGTGGAATTTAACTACGAACTTGATACGGCCGGCAGCGTACGCGCCCGCACGGTCTATCAACTGGAGACCGGCGATTTCGCGACCAGCCCACCCGACCAGCTGGATTTTACCCGGGTGCGGGTCCGCGACCGGACCGATGCCCCGCTCCGACAATGGGGTTTCGTCGAATTTGAGCCGGAAGCCCCGCCGACCGTCGGCGAAGCGGTCACCATTATTCAGCATCCAAAGGGAGAAGACAAGCAAATTGCCCTGCACGCCAACGAAGTGCTCAGTGTGTGGAACCAGTACGTATTTTACACCACCGATACCGAACCGGGCAGTAGCGGATCACCGGTTTTCAACAAATACTGGCGGGTAGTAGCCATCCACCATGCCGGCCAGACCGAACAGGGTGGACTACAGATCAATGCCCGTGGGGATCGCCAACCGGCCAACCGGGGCATTTTATTTCGGGACATTTTCAGGTTTTTGGATAAACCGGCAGATGCGCGGGCACCGGAAGCCATAGGGCAGGAGAACGGTAAAGAGGCGACCGACCTTCGGCCCCCGGCCGATGATGCGCCGGCACTGGCGCCTGGACCACCCAGTGCAGCTCCTGTGCCGGCACCTTCCGCCATCCCAAAATTCGTCATGGTGTACGACGTAGCCGATACGCCCCATTGTCAGTTGCTGAACAAGTACCTGAACATCCTGAAAATCACCAAAAAAATTCGGGTCTACAACGTACAGGATGCCTTGGCGGCAGACCTCATGACCAGTGCCGAAACGGAAATAGCCGGTGCGGACTATTTGCTGGTGCTGATAACGGTCAACCTGACCAATTCCCCGGACTGGCTGGGGCTGGTGCTCCAGACCCTGGAGCAGGGTCGCCGCGTTATCCCGATCCGGATCGAAAAGGTCAACTACGATGGCACCGGCCTGGAACGCCTGCGGGCGCTGCCTTCCATGAATCGGGCAGTGGCAGATTTCCCAAATCTTGATGCCGCTTATACCGATATTGTTACGGAACTGCGTAAATTGTTGCCTAAATAGATTAATTATCTTCCATTTTCCGGGCTTTTTTCAATACTTTCTGCTCCAGTTCCTTTTTAAAGCCGATAATCCGCTCCAGCAGGGCCGGATCGCTCGTAGCCAGGATTTGGGCGGCCAGTATGCCGGCATTGCGTCCGGCATTCAGGGCCACCGTGGCTACCGGTACGCCCTCGGGCATTTGCAGGATGGAGAGTATACTGTCCCAGCCGTCGATCGAGTTGGAGGATTTTACCGGCACACCAATGACCGGCAGAGGAGAAATGGCAGCCACCATACCCGGCAGATGCGCCGCCCCGCCCGCCCCGGCGATGATCACCCGGATACCGCGCACGTGGGCATTTCGGGCAAATTCGAACATCCTTTCGGGGGTACGATGCGCCGAAACGATGGTCATTTCGAAAGCTACCTCTAGCTCAGTCAGGATGTCTGCCGCTTTTTGCAGGATTGGCAGGTCGGAATCGGAACCCATGATAATAGAGATCATATAATCAGTGTGCTAACTTTTTACCTTTACCCGATGGAACAACAATACTTGCAACCCGATGTGTACTTCATGGATGTCCGCATCACGGAACCTTCCATCGCCCTGACCTCGCTGCTCATCACCCTGGTTTGCCTGTATGCCTGGCTGCGACTGGCCAGGCAGGAACGGACCGATGAAATCCGCCTGTTCCGTATTTTTATGTTGCTGATGGGCCTTTCCACGTTGATCGGAGGGCTAGCCGGCCATGCTTTCCTGTATGCCCTGCCCTTCATTTTTAAAACACCGGGTTGGGTGCTGGGCATGCTCGCAGTGACGGCTTTGGCCCAAACGGCTATCGAACGGTCGAGGTCATTGCTCGGGCCAGGCCGGGCGCGCGTATTAACCATAATCAACAGCGTCGAACTCCTGATCGCCCTTTGCGTGGTATTCGCCACCCTGTGGTTTCCGCTGGTGGAAATTCACTCCGCCTTCGGCATGTTGCTCCTGCTGGCTACTTTGGAAGGCTGGATGTATGCTAAAACGCGTCGACGGAGCAGTTTTTACCTGTTGCTTTCCATCGTTTTCGCGGCAGCGGCAGCGGGTGTGCATATTGCTAAAATCTCTCTGGGCCTCTGGTTCACATTTTTTGACATTGGTCACGTACTGATGTGCGGTACCATCTGGATGATCCTGCGGGCTGCCGAAATCAGCACGACGGAGACGCCGGAACGGGTTTGAGCCTCAGAACCGGGGACAGGTGACCCGCGAGCGCCGGTGTTCGGGATGAAAATAGACCATTGACAGTTCGAAAGCGCCGCGGGAGTTATTGGCCAGGGTGAGCCCCGAAACGGTGATGTCATAGCTCAGCCCGAGCATCCACCGGTTCATTTCCAACATGCCTACCACCGTAATGGCGTCCATCTGGTATCCCCGATCCAGTTTATTACCCACCCGCGCCCAGGCGCCGAAGCGCAGGGCCACTTCGTCGACATCGTTATTGGAATACCGAAGATTGAGGCCCAGGTCCGTTTCCAGAGCCGGTCCCTGCTTCATCACCTGGGTGCCGGGTAAGGGCGCAAAGTTTTCGGTGACCGGAAATTGGCCGCCCACGTGACCCGACCAGCGGGAATAAAGCGTTTCGGCGTCATTGCCCAGCAGCGATATTTTGGGCTGGTTCAGGTGGTGCATCGCACCGCCGGCGTAAAAGAAACCATTGTCGCCGAAGACGGTGTACCACAGCAGGCCGGCATTGAAATCCAGGTAGACATTGGTCTGACCGTCGTTAGTTGCTTCGCCGCTGACCGCATTGAAGTCCGGGGTTTCGGTGACGCCATCGAACTGCCGGCTGAACCACAGGCGGCCCCAATCCAGTGAATTTTGCCCGAAACCTATTTGCGCGCCAGCCGAGAGGTAATTTTCGGCCCGGTTATACCCACCGGAAAGCTGTTTTAAAAAGGCGCCGCCGAGCTGCACTTTGTTTTGCGCGTAGCGGGCAGTGCCTGCCTCGTCGTGCATGGCGCCTACGCCAAAAGACGCATAGTCCTCATTGGCAACGTTGAAACGGGTCTCGAAACTCGCCGCGTAGGTGCGAAAAGGAAC
>JBKJKS010000578.1:0-10005 GCA_046597295.1 Saprospiraceae bacterium | reverse complement strand
GTATTTTTTGCAAAAACATAAACATAAGTCATCCCGCATTGGTAGTGTAAACTGGTGAGTGATTAGCTATCTTTGCGGTCAAACTCAATCATGCTATGGTTACCGAGAAAAAATGTTGTCACAAATGCGGTTCCGATCAGATTGTTTTCGCAGCAATACCACTCCAGGCTGGGCACTGCCCCTTTTTCCAACAATAGCAGTATTTCTGGCTATAATGACAAATTTTGTGCAGCAAAGACAAAGCAGTTTCACCACACTCACCAAGCCGCTGAACGTTTAATACATTTACCCAAAAATCCGCCATGCCGCCTTACGTTTCCCTCGACCTGCTCCGTTTCCTACTGTTTGAAGCCCACCGCATTCAGGACCAGTTCGCGGATGCCCGCTTTGCCCACCTCGACGAAAGCGCGATCGACCTGGTGCTACAGGCGGCCAAGGACTGGGCGGATGTGGAACTATACCCCTATTTCCGGGCGATGGACGAGCAGCCGGCCCAGTGGCAGGCGGGTCGCGTGCAGACCCACGAGCAGGTGGGTCGGGTGCTGCGCGGCGCGGGTGACAACGGCTGGATCGGCGCCCGCGACGACTTCGAGCGGGGTGGCCTGCAAATGCCGGAAACGGTGTACGCGGCCATCCACTGCATTTTTGAGGCGGCCAATAACAGCGCCCAGGGCTACCTGGGATTGACCGGCGCGGCGGCCCGGCTCATCGCGGCCTTTGGGTCACCCGAGCAGATCAGTACCTACGTGCTGCCCATGTACGCCGGGCAATGGCAGGGCACCATGGCCCTCACCGAACCCCAGGCCGGCAGCTCGCTGACCGACATCACCACTTCCGCCGCTCCTACCGCCGAAGGCTTTTACCTGATCAAAGGCCATAAAATCTTTATCTCCGGCGGCGATCACGGCGGGGCGGACAACTTCGTCCACCTGACCCTGGCCCGCATCGAAGGCGCACCGCCGGGCGTGAAAGGCATTTCGCTGTTCGTCATTCCCCGGCTCCGGCCGGGCACTGATAATGATCTGATTTTCAACGATGTACAAACGGCGGGCGATTTTCAGAAACTGGGTCAGCGCGGCTATTCCACCACCCATCTGGTGTTTGGCGACGATGACGACTGTCACGGCTGGCTGCTGGGCGAGCCGCACCAGGGGCTGGCCTATATGTTCCGGATGATGAACGAGGCCCGCATCGGGGTCGGCCATTCGGCGGCGTCGGTGGCCATGGCGGCTTACCTCGCCGCGCGGCAATACGCCCACGAACGGCCCCAGGGCCGGCTGCCGGGCAACCGCGATCCGCTGGCGGCGCCGGTGCCCATCATCCGCCACGCCGACGTGCAGCGCATGCTGCTGACCCAGCAATGCATCGTGGAAGGCGCGCTCAGCCTGGCTATTTTTTGCTGCCAACTCAGCGACCGGGAGCAGGTAGCCACGGACGCCGCACAGAAAAAAGACCGCTGGCTGCTGCTGGAAATCCTGACCCCGGTCGTCAAAACCTACTCCACGGAGCAGGGCATCCGGGCAGTGAGCCTCGGCCTGCAGGTGTTGGGCGGCTATGGGTTCACCATGGATTTTCCGTTGCAGCAGTACTACCGCGACATTCGCATCATGGCCATTTACGAGGGTACCACCGGCATCCAGTCACTCGACCTGCTGGGCCGGAAGGTGCTGGCGGAAAATGGCCGCGCCTTTCAACTCTTGCTTACCGAAATAAACGGTACCATAGCCGAAGCCGAAGCGGAACCGGCGTTGCTGCCTTTTGCCCGGGAATTGCAGCAGGAAACCCGCCGGCTGGCCGAGGTGACCCAACATTTGGTGGCCTTTGCGCAGGCCGGGAAAGTGGAGCGCTTCACCGCCGATGCGACGGTATACATGGAAATGGCCAGCAACGTCATCATCGCCTGGCAGTGGCTGCACCTGGCCGTTGCCGCCCAGCAGCAGCGCTCGGGTGGACGTTTTACGCCCGACTTTTATGAGCAGGTGGGGCGCTGCCTGCGCTTCTACTTCCGCTATGAACTGCCCCACGCGGAGGCCAACGCGCGGACGCTTACCCAAGGGGAGCCGGTGTACATGTAACGCCAACCAAAGGTGGACATTACTATTTCTTAATCTCCACTTTTGGGCCTTACCCTATACCGTTACCCGCGTTCGGTGCGTTCTCGCGAAAATCTTTTCATCAACATGAAATTTAAATTTATCCTTTTCCTGCTGCTCGGCTTGATCGCCCGGCAGGCCGGCTTCGCACAGCCCAAACTTGTCGTCGGTATCGTGGTCGACCAGATGCGCTACGACTACCTCTACCGCTACCAGTCGAAATACGTGCCCGGCGGTTTCAAGCGCCTGCTGCGCGAGGGCCTGTCCTGCGCCAACACGCATTATAACTTCATGCCTACGTACACCGCGCCCGGTCATGCTGCGATTTATACCGGCGCCACCCCCGCGGTGACCGGTATTGTCGGCAACGAATGGTGGGATACCGGCTGGCAGGCCAAGCGTTATGTCACAGCGGACAAACGCTATAAATCGGTGGGTACGCCCAATCAGAGAGTCGGCCAGCATTCGCCCTCGGTCCTGCTGTCGTCCACCATCACCGACGAGCTGCGGCTGGCCAACAACTTCCAGTCCAAAGTCGTGGCGGTTTGCCTGAAGGACCGGGCCAGCATCCTGCCGGCGGGCCACATTCCTAATGCCTGCTACTGGTTCGACGACGAGACGGGCAACTTCATCACCTCGACCTACTATCCCGATTCCATGGGCCTGCCCAAGTGGGTGCAGGATTTCAACGCCCGGCGGCTGCCGGATACTTATTTGTCCAAGCCTTGGAAAACGGATTCGACCCTCCGTTACGAAGAGAGTTACAGCAACTGGGACCAGTACAATGATGGGCTGTACGTGACTTATTTCAACGGGGAAATGCCCTATAATTTGCCGGAATTGAAGAAAAAGGGTGGTTATGGCTTGATACGGTTCACGCCTTCGGGCAACCGGCTGACCCTTGATTTTGCGATGGAAGCCGCCGAACGGATGCAACTGGGGCAGGATGAATACCCGGATTTTTTATGCGTCAGTTTTTCTAGTACCGACTATTGCGCACACCAGTTTGGTATTCACGGGGAAGAAACGGAGGATGTGTACCTGCAACTCGACCGGGATCTGGCGCGTTTTTTCGATTTTCTGGACAAGAAATACGGGAAAGACAATGTGCTGGTGTTTCTCACGGCTGATCACGGTGGGGCCGAAACGCCCGCGCATATGCAAGACCTGCGTATCCCGGCGGGCGTTTTTCCGGAGAGCAAAACGGAAGCCGGTCTGAACCGGGCGCTGAGTACCGCCTTTGGGACGAACGCCGACGTCATCCATGAAGTGATCAACCAGCAGGTCTATCTCCACCATGATTCGCTGGCAGCGCTGAAATGGAATCCCGACGTGGTGAACAGCGTGATGATCGACTACCTGCGGACCCAACCGGGCGTGTACGATGTCTTTACCCGCCAGCAACTGCAGGCCTTGCCCGCCGACTATCCCTTCGTCTCGGAGATCCGCCGGGGTATCCATCCGCGCCGATCCGGAGATCTCATCATCCAGTTCGACCCGGCCTGGCACCCCGATGACCAGCTGTTTTCCAAGGGGGGCACCACCCATGGCTCTCCCTATGCTTACGACACGCACGTGCCGCTCCTGTGGTACGGCTGGCACATTCAACCCGGCATCACCTACGCACCCGTCAATATCACCGACATAGCGCCCACGCTGGCCGCTTTGCTGCGCATTATGGAACCCAACGGCAATACCGGAACGGTGATCCAGGAGGTGATGAAAGGAAATTGAATGCGCCCATTAGCGTACTGCAAACGGCCCGTCGAACTTCGGCTTCCAGGTAGCAGCAATGGCGAAGGCGCGGAATTTGGCGTCTTCTGCCTTGGGGCCGGTAAAGAGCTCGTCCACGGTCGCCTGGAACAGCGCCACCCAATGGTCGAAGTATTCGCCTTTCAGGTGGTGTTTTTCGTTTAATTCAAAATGCTTCTGGATGGGATTGCCGCGGTAGGCGTCGGCCTGGCCCAGCAGTAGAAATTCCCAAAAGGAATACATCACCGGCAGGTGACGGGGCCAGTCCACCTGGGCCACATCGTTGAAAATCGGTCCGAGCATGTCGTCGGTTTGTACTTTGGCGTAAAAAGTGTCGATCAGCAGTTTGATGTCGGCGGATAAGGCAATGTCGGGTTTCATGGTGTAAAAGTACGCCCCTTACCTCTCCTAAAAATCACACTTCGACCGATTCGCTTTCAGCCACTTCTCTTTTTCCTGATAGTCAGGCATGTGCTGCTCCACCAGGGCCCAGAACCGGTCGGAATGATTGAGTTCCACGAGGTGGGCCAGCTCGTGCAGGATGACGTAGTCCTGCACCTCATCCGGGGCGAACAGCAGCCGGGTGGAGAGGTTGACGTTGTTGTGAGCCGAGCAACTGCCCCAGTTGGTATGGTTGTATTTCAGGTTGATGCTTTTAATCGGACGGCGGAAGGTGCGGTCGTTCCAGTCGTACACCCGGCGCTGGATTTCCGCCTGGAAATCGCCGGCCACGACCCGGGAGAGCAGCGTTTTGATGCTCCGGATGCGATGTGCGTCCGTCGCTTTGGCGGCCAGCTGTATACTGATGGTAGTACCGATGAGCCGGGCCGTATGGGTCGCCCGATCCAGCACCTGCACTTCCAGGCGGTACTGGCGTTTGCCAACCAGCAGCACATCGCCGGTACGGTAGTCTTTACCGGCGAAGGCTTCCCGCAGCAGCGGTTTTTCGACAAAGACCCGGCCGACCCAGGTCTGCAGTTCCAATAACTGTTTGTGGATAAAATCCGGGGCAACACCCACCGGCATCCGCAGCGTAATGCGTTTGCCGGTTACTCCAAAACGGGTGTCGCGGCGGCGTTCCAGGGAAATTTCTACCGGCAGATCGAGACCGCCGGCTTGGATAAGGGCACTGTATTTTTTCAAAACGTACGAAGCGGCGGGTGAAGGGGCGGTGGTCAAATGACTTGCGAAAATAGACGTTTCCGGCGAGTATAAACGCAAAATTCCATCCCCTGTTGCCGGTTCATTCCGGTCGCAAACGCTGCCTGTAATCGGCTAGCGCTTGACCAGCGTCTTCTCCCGGTCATAGGCCAGGCAGGTAAAAATGCCCATCGGATTGGCACTGCCGCGGACATTGCTCTTGATGGTCGAAGGCTGCGTAAAAGGATTCAAATTGCCCAGGACCGCCAGTTGTATGCTTTCGTAAAAGTCGTAATAGTCTTTACTGATGTTGAAAATGGTGTTGAACACCGTATCGCCTTCGACGAGGTCGTAGTTAGAGCCGAAAGCGATGAGCGGTGTTACGTTCAACCGGTCGGTGAACAGAAAATCCTGGTCCGGCAGGCTGCTCAGACGCTGGTAATTCAACAGGCGGCGATAAAAGTTGGTCGTCGTCGGATCGTCAGTGAAGTAGGTCAGCACTTGGGCCACTGTGTCCTTATCCATTTTCCACTTGACTACCGTGCTGTCGATGGGAATCACCGGCAACATGGTCGTCTGTCCACTAATGGTACCGCCATCGGCCAGGGTGATCTGTAAAGTGTACTCCAGGCCGGGCGTAGCGGGCACCGGCAGGTCATTCTGGTAGTTGAAAACCTTGAAAGGCTTGGCGAAGTTGGAAAATGCCCCATTGTGCAGCGTGTCGGTGCGGTCGTTGTAGCTGATAATGACCAGCGCGCCGTTGAGCAAGGCTTTGCGCGCCGCACTGGTATCCAGACCCAGCGGATCAAAAAATCCAAAGCTCCGGGTAAGCAGCAGCCGGAAAGGTTGACCCGGCTCCAGATAGCACTCGACCACCGGTTGGGACTGATACTCCGGCAAATCGATGTCGACCTCTTTGCTGAGATTGCAGGCGCCTAGTAGGAATAGAAGAGTGCCTGCAGTGAGGCAGAATTGTGTAGTCACTTTAAGCATTGGCGGCAGTTTGATTGATTAGTTCTTAATTGCTGAATCTTAAAAATTTCAGGCCAAAGCCGAAACGGTCGGCAGTGAAGGATAAAAGCTGCCTACTCTCCCAGGCATAAAAAGATCCCCGTCCGGCCTACACCGAACGGGGATCTGACGATCTGCGCGAAATGTTCAGCGCTCGATAATGGTCGTATCGCGGTCATAGACCAGACAGGTAAATATGCCCAGCGGATTGCCCGAACCACTGACGTTGCTCCTGATGGGCGAGGGTTGCGCGAAAGGATTGACGTTACCGAAGACGGCCAGCTGCACGCTTTCGTAATAGTCGTAGTAGTCCTTCGTGATGTGCAAAATGGTGTTGAATGCCGTATCGCCCTGGGTCAGCTCGTAGCCGGTACCGAAAGCGATGAGCGGCGTGGTGATAATCCGATCATCGACCAGAAAATCCTGTTCCGGGAAGCTGTCCAGCGAGCCGTAATTGAGTAGACGGCGGTAGTAATTCGGCGTACTTCGGTCGTCGCTGATGTAGGTCAGTATCCGCGCCAGGGTGTCGATGTCCGGACTGAATTCCACCACGACGCTGTCGATGGGCACCTTGGGCAGCATGGTCGTGCGCCCGGCAATGGTGTTGCCGTCGGGCAGGCGGATGTTCAAAGTGTAGTCAATACCCGGCGTAGCCGGCACCCGCTGGCTGCTTTGGTAATTAAAAATCTTGATGGGTGCAACGAAGGTAAAAAACAGCCCGTTGGTCAGCGTATCGGTGTGGCCATCATAACTGATCGTCACGGTTGCGCCGTCGAGCAAGGTTTTCTGGATAAAATTGGAATCCAGCCCAAAGGGATCGAAGAAACCGTAGCTCTGCGTCAGCAGCAGTCGGAAGGGCTGTCCCGGCTCCAGAAAGCACTCGACCACCGGCTGCCGCTCGTAGTCCGGCAAATCGATGTCCACGTCTTTGGTGAGGTTGCAGGCCGCCAAAAACAGCAGGGCGGCGACAGATGCCGCATAGGGTAACATTTTCATTTGTAGCATTTTAAGTAGTCATGTGTAGTAGCTGCGCTGCGCGATCCGGCACTTTAGAATTTAAAGTTCCAGGTCAGCGACGGCAGAATGGGGAACAGCGATACCTGCTTGGCTTTGATCGCGTTCGGCACATCGCCCAGCGGCGTTTCGATGGTTTCCGCCTCCAGAAAGATAAAATAGGGATTGCGTCGATCGGTGGCATTATAAACGCTGAGCGTCAGGTCGCTTTGTACGCGGCGGCCGCCAAATTTCCAGACGACGCCCAAGTCGGCCCGCGTGTAGGCCGGGTAGCGGAAGGTGTTGCGGTCGCCGTAAATGGGCACCAGAAATTGCCGCGGGGCGCCCGTCACGTCCTGGAAGGTAAAGCGGCCGGAGGGCAGCCAGCTCACGTAGCCGGAGGTGTACACCCAGGTGGCGGTGATCTGCCAGCGCTTGCTGAGCTCCCACAGCGCCACCACACTCAGGTTATGGCGGGTATCGAAACGGGGAGGGAATTCCGCCCGGCGGTTGATGTCCGGAAAGTCGCCACGCCGCGCCCAGGCCAGCGTATACCCGATCCAGCCGGTCAGTTTGCCCTCTTTCTTTTCAATTTCGAGTTCCAGCGGACTAAAAGCGTAGCCCTTGCCGATGGTCAGTTCATTTTCCAGATCGTCGTTCCCGAACAGTTCCGCCCCGTCTTTGAAGTCCACCGAATTATGCAGCCACTTGTACCAGGCCTCCCAGGTGATGAGAATGTTGTCCCGAATCAGCAGGCTGGTGCCAATGGCTACCTGGTCGCTGGCTTCCGGTTTCACCAGGCTGGTGCTGGGGTACCAGATGTCCGTAGGCAACGACAGCCCGCTGCTGGCGAGCAGGTGTACGTACTGATTCATGCGGGAGTAAGAGGCCTTCAAGGAGAATTTGTTGCTGAAAGCATAATTGGCCGCCACGCGCGGCTCGAAGTTGGCGTAGAATGCCGGCCGGTTGGACCAGGCGGAAAAACGCCCGCCGTAATTGACTTTCAGACGATCGGTCACCGTCCATTCGTCGGCGAGGTAGGTGCCGTATTCCATCCCGTTGAAATTCTGTCCCGCCTCGAAGTTGACCCGTCCGTCGTCGCTGCCCGCCTTCAGGCGGCCCACCACGAAATCGTGGTAAGTCACATTGGTTCCGAAGCGCACCGTGTGGCGGTTGGAAGGCTGGTAATAGAAATCCACTTTCGTGTTGGCGTCCTTCACATTGGAACCGAGGTTGAAAGAAAAGCCCTGCAGGATGTTCTCAATTTTGTAGCGATAGTCCGAATAGGTAAAAGTCGTGTTGGCAAACAGCCGCGGCCCAAACACGTGGTTCCAGCGGGCCGTACCGGTCGTGTTGCCCCAGTCGAAACGGAAATTAAAGGTTTCGTTCTTAAAACCGAATACGTCGCGGCCGAAGTAGCCGCTCAGGAACAGGCGGTCTTTTTCCGACAGGGTGAAATTGACCTTGGTATTCAGATCGTAGAAGTAATAGTCGGGAATGGGGTTGTAGTCTTCCTTGCCGGCATTGGCTTTGTTGATTTGCTTGGTGATAATGTCGGCATAGGTGCGCCGCCCGCTGACGATAAAAGACGACTTATCTTTTTGGATCGGACCTTCCAGCGTCAGCCGGCTGGCGATCAGGCCCAGGCCGCCGGACCCGCTGAATTTCTGGTTATTGCCCTCCTTCATGCGCACATCGATGACCGACGACAGCCTGCCGCCATACTGCGCCGGAAAACCACCTTTGTACACTTTCAGATCCTTCACCGCGTCGGAATTGAAGGTGCTGAAAAAACCGAACAGGTGGTTGGCATTGTACACCACGGCCTCATCCAGGACGATGAGGTTCTGGTCGTTATTGCCGCCGCGTACAAAAAGGCCGGTGGTGCCTTCCGAACCGGGCGTGAAGCCGGGTTTGAGCTGCAAAATCTTGATAATGTCCGTTTCGCCGAAAAGCGCCGGCAGGGCTTTGATCTCCCGGGTGCCGATGGTGGTCACCGACATTTCCGTGCTTTTCACCCGATCTTCGAAACTGTTGGCCTGGATCACCACTTCTTGCAGCAACGAACCAACCGGGCGCAGCATCACGTTCAGGCGGATCGCGCCGGTGGGTTTCACTGTACGCAGGGTGGTCTCATAGCCCAGATAATGAAAACGCAGGGTCACCGAATCGGCGCCGGCTGGTACCGTAAAAGAGTAAAAACCATACTCATTGCTTACGTTTCCCTGGCCGAGGCCCACCGCTTCCACCGTAGCGCCGATGAGCGTTTCGCCGTTTTCAGCATCCTTCAGGACGCCGCTCACCGTAGCGGTAGTTTGGGCCCACAGCAGGGCGGGAAAAACGAAAAAAAGGCAGGCGAATACGTTTTTCATGGTAATTGTTTGACGGCGACCGTGACCCCACAGCCCTGGATGAACAGGCATAAAAAAATATTGTTCCGCCAAGGTCATGGCGAAACGCCCGGTTTGGAATTTGATTCGACGAAGGCTGCTTATCCTTCGATCCAGGGCCCAAAAATATTGCTGTCGCCGTGGGCCAACTTCATGTTTATTTGGAAAAACATAAAAACTGAGGGCGAAACAAAATTTCTGCAAACCGACCGTTTCTGGAATGCCGGGTTTGGGTCATTGGCCGGTCGGAGGACGGAGCGGCAGCAGCTGGTAGGGTAGGGTGTCGTGCAGTCGGTAATAGCGCTCCGGCAAATCCCGAAAAGCGCGGCGTGGCAGCATTAAAAACGACACCATCGAATCGCCGGGCAATGCTGCCGCCGTAGCCGGCGCATCGTCGGCGACAACGAGCACCCGCACCGAATCGGGCGACTCCAGCGCGGATATTTGCAGGGTTTCGAAAGGCAGGCCCCAATTCATCAGCAGCGTTCGGCGCTGCACCGCAGCGGCGGGGATAATGAACTTACGACCTTCGCGGCTCCGGGTGGCGTCGTGCACCGTCCGTACGTAGGCCAGCCGGGCCGTGTATGGATGATGAATTTGATAAATGCTGTACAGCCTGAAAATTA
>JBKJKS010000565.1:0-3097 GCA_046597295.1 Saprospiraceae bacterium | reverse complement strand
GGTAGTAAAAGCGTCCCGGTCAGTTTCAGCGACATCCTGACCTGGTCGTCCAGTCTGGGCGGCCCCACCCCGCAGTAGACGACTGCCCTGCGGCGCCAGGACGGTTTTCGTTTTCTTCATCCGAAGGAAAAGCCTTTTGTCGGCACCGGCCGCAAAAGGCTTTTTTTATGCGCGCATCGATAACCTTTTGTAAAACACGCACCACCAGCCTTCTCCTTCCTGACTATGACGTTTCCGGAAATTTGGCAACTCTTTGTGACCGGTCTGCGCGCCACGACGTGGTTGGAATACGTCGCCGTCACTTTTGGCATTATCAGTGTACTGTTGTCGCGCCGGGAGAACATTCTGGTGTACCCCACCGGTATTGTCAACACCACCATTTTTATCTACCTGAGCCTGCTGGGCGGACTGTATGCGGAAGCGAGCGTCAACGTGTACTACACCATCATGAGTGTGATCGGCTGGGTACTGTGGGCGCAGCAGCGGGATGGGGTAGCGGTGCTGCGTATTACCCGCTCCAGCCGACGGGAATGGCAGTGGGCATTGGGTTTTTTCGGGCTGTGCTGGCTGGTCCTGTACTTCGTGCTGCATTATTTCACACCCAGTACCGTGCCGGTGGCCGACGGATTCGCTGCGGCTGCGGCTTATACCGGGATGTGGCTGATGGCGCGCAAAAAGCTGGAGAACTGGCTGTGGTGGATCGTGACCAACGTGGCGTCCATTCCCTTATATTTTGTGAAAGGCTACGTCTTCACCAGTTTTCAGTACCTCGTGTTCCTCGTACTGGCCGTGCTGGGTTATGTGGAGTGGCGGCGAAAATTGGCGCTCCGAAAAGTTGATGAGGGTTGATGAAAGTTTATAAGGGTTGATATTCAACATCTTAGCCATATTGATTGGCCATCTTGTACCATTCCGCATTCCTCAGCCCCCCAGGATCATCAGCGCCAGCCAGGCGAAAGGCAGTACGTAAATAAACGAATCGAAACGGTCGAGGAAACCGCCGTGTCCGGGCAAAATAGTACCCGAATCCTTCACATGGATGCTGCGTTTGAGCATGGACTCCACCAGATCACCCAGCGTACCGAAAATGGCTACTACTGCGGCGAGCACCATCCATTGTTGAAATGTAAAAGCCGGTATCCAGTACGAAAACAGGCCCGCGACGAGGAAAGTGCAGACGATCCCGCCCAGGGTGCCTTCCCAGGTCTTATTGGGCGAAATACGTGGAAAAAACGGCGTTTTGCCAATTTTCGAGCCGACCAGGTAAGCCATCGTGTCATTCGTCCAGGTCAGCAAAAGCAGGCCCAGCACCCGCAAAGGGGCATAGCTATCGTGCCAGTGGGAGATGGAAATAAGCAGGGCGAACGGAATACCCAGGTACACCACGCCCAGCAAATAGTGCCCCAGGTTGGTAAACGGCTGCCGGGACCCGAGCAACAGCTCCACACTGAACAGCAGAAAAATAAGCAGCAACATGCCCATCATCGCCAGAAGGAGGGGACCATTGGCGAACTCGTAAAGCGTAGCCTCCTCGCCAGTAAACAGATGAAGGGTAGTGTGGGCTACCGTTATAAAAGGCAGGCAGCCCAATACCGTTCCAGCCAGGCGTCGAAAGAGCAGCTGATTGCCTTCCGGCCGAAACATCAACCCGTGAAATTCCCACAAGGAACCCGCCGTAATACCCAGAAAGAGCAGGAAAAAAGTGGTGGCTCCGCCAAATACTCCCCCCAGCATGGCAATGACAAAAATGATGGCGGATATGACCCGTTGACGCATGCGAAATGGTTATTGGTTATTGGTTATTGGTTATTGGTTACTGGTGTATTGGTTATTATCCGGTTTTAATTGCTTCAACCCGACAATAATTCATAATTCATAATTCATAATTCATAATTCATTCATCCCCTTTCACCCGCCGCCACAACTCCCCAAACGACTGCTTGCTGGCGGCCATATTCTCCCGGTTGCGGTTATTTTGCGTGATGTCCCAGGCGCCACGCTCATTTTTAAACAGCAAAAAGGGGAACACGTAGTTGTTGCCACGCAGACTGTCACCGAGCAGACCGAAGCGCAGGTCATTGACCTGCAGGGTGTCGCCCCGGTAGGGTTGCACGTTGTAATAACCGTCGGAGAACCACAGCAGGAAGTGTTTCGCCCGGTCGTCGTCCGGAATGGCTGACAACAGGTCATGGCGTTTCGGTATGGTGGAAAGACGCTTGAAGCTGGGTACCCGGTCATTAAAGCCGTATAGCCCGAAGTAATAGGCCGAATCGCCCTCCGCTACGCCCGACCACACGATATTATTGAAAATCGTCGGGTTGGTGTAGTAGCGTTGGTAGGCAATCCCTTTGGCCTGCAGCGTTTCCTCGAAAGCGCGATTCACCGTCACTTTGTGCCAGATGGTGTACAGGCAGAGGTAGCCGCAAAACCAGGCCAGGCCCGCCCAGTTCCACCAGGCGCGGCGGCGGTCCGTATGCGCAAAGCGCGAGACGACCAACAGGCAAAGTGCGAAGGGCAGCGTACAGAGTGGATCGACCACCGAAACGGTGCTCCATTGTACCCGCAGGTCGCTGAACGGTTGCCAGACCTGGGTGCCGAAGTTGGTGAAACAGTCCAGGATCGGGTGGGTGAAAATGCTCCAGAAGAAAAGCGACACCCAGGTCCGGTAAGGCATTTCTACCATCGCCAGTTCGCGCTGCCAGTAATCGCGCCACAGTTTCCAGATGAACCAGCCCCCCAGCAGCAGGGTGGGCAACAGGATGTACCAGCGCAGTCCCTCGCCCAGCAGGACCGGAATAAAGTTGATGCCCACGGCCGCGCCGACATAAAAAAGCAACCAGAGCGTCATGGCGCTGGCCTTGTAAACCGGCCGCTGGTAGACGTTGCCGGCATAAAACCGCTGGGCCAGCCAGGCCAACAGCCAGGGGGCCAGCACAGCGAAGAGAAACGAGTGCATGAAACCCCGGTGAAAAGCGGTGGCGGTGAGCTCGTCGGTAAAGAACGCGGCGAACACATCCAAGTCGGGAATGGTGCCGCCAATCGCTCCCCAGAGCATGGCCCGGTTGCCAATTTTTCGGCCGGCCACTATTTCGCCGCA
>JBKJKS010000550.1:0-4173 GCA_046597295.1 Saprospiraceae bacterium | reverse complement strand
GTTGGAAGAGATGCTGCAAAATTTGCCGGATCACTTTTTCGGGTTGTTCTGCTCCGAAATCGGCCAGGATGGCCAGCAGCACGTCTTCGGGTACATCGGAGCTTAAGAAAACGTCTTTAGGAATTTCGCGGAGGTTGACCACCTGATATTCCAAGCGCAAGCCTTCCAGTTCCAACACGTTTTGCTGCACTTTTTTGGGCTTTTCCTGTCCCACATAGATCACGATCTGTTTGAGGGGTAGGCCATATTTCTGCACAAAAAGCGCGTAATAGAGCAGATTGCGGTGTCGCATGTCTTCATCGGCCGACTGAATTTCCCAGTGCAGACCGTAGTCCAGGCGCGGATCATCGTGGACGGCCTTTTTGAGATTGTCCATCTCGCGCTCCAGGGTCACCTGGATTTTATCCTTCAAGTCTTCCAGGCGCGGCAATTCGAGACCCAATACTTTGCGCAGCAGGTGCGGGAGCAGAGACTCAAAGTTTTCCTTGAAAATTTTATCAAAATCGTTGGGCATAAGGGCATTTGCTGGGGGCAAAGATGGCGCCCCGCCCGGTATGGTGGATGCTGGCAAACGGTCCAAATTGGCTCATCGCCTTGATGCTCCGCCCATTCCAGTTTCCCTCACTTCTTCCTTTCCGTCACAAATACCAGCAAATCATGCAGCGCCTGCCGCGCCGGCGTATCCGGCGCCTGGTCCAGCAGGTCGAAGGCCTCCTGGCGGTAGCGGTACATCACCTCGCGGGCGTACTCGATGCCGCCGCCCTGGCGCACGAATTGGATCACTTCGTCGACCTTCTCCGCCTGGTGGCTTTCGTTTTTGACGATGTGCAGGATGCGGCGGCGGGTGGCGCGGTCGGCGTGGTTCACGGCGTAGATCAGCGGCAGGGTCATCTTTTTTTCCTTGATATCGATGCCCAGCGGCTTGCCTACGTCGTCTACCCCGAAATCGAAGAGGTCATCGCGGATCTGGAAGGCCATGCCGGTCTTCTCGCCGAAGAGCCACATGCGCTGGATGGTGGCCTGGTCGGGTGCGGTGCTGGTGGCGCCCGCGCAGCAGGCGGCGGCGATCAGCGAGGCCGATTTCTGGCGGATAATGTCGTAGTAAATATCTTCCTGGATGTCGAGCCGGCGGGCCTTTTCCATTTGCAGCAGTTCGCCTTCGGCCATTTCCTTCACCGCCCGGCTCACCAGGGCCAGCATCTCGTACTGCTGGTGTTTCACCGAAAGCAGCAGGCCCTGCGAGAGCAGGTAGTCGCCGACCAGCACGGCGATCTTGTTCTTCCACAGGGCATTGACCGAAAAAAAGCCGCGCCGCTCGTTGGAATCGTCCACTACGTCGTCGTGGACCAGCGAGGCGGTGTGCAGCAGCTCGACCAGCGAGGCGGCGGTGTAGGACGCCTCGTTGATGGGCGCGAACAGGCGGGCGCTGAGCAGCACCAGCATGGGCCGCACCTGCTTGCCCTTGCGCTGCACGATGTACCAGGTAATCTTGTCGAGTAGCGGCACGGAACTGCGCATGGCGTCGCGGAAGCGCGTTTCGAATACGTCCAACTCGTGGGCAATGGGTTGCTTGATAACTTCCAGGGACATTAGCAGGTGCAATGCCGGACGCAGGAACGCGCCGGGCTGTTCAGGTGAGCAAGGTCGATCGTTTCGTTTTCAACAAAAATTGAAAGATTTGAATTTCAAAACAGCCGCGAAGATAGGAAGGTTGGGCAAATGCGGGGATTTCTGGTTCCCGCACCAATTTCTACCTTTGCCGCCATGCTGATTTTTAAGAATGTAGCCGACCTGCAGCACTGGCTGGAGCGGCGGCGCTTAGCGGGGCAAACCATCGGTTTCATACCCACGATGGGGGCGCTGCACCAGGGCCATCTCGAACTGATCCGCCTGGCCGGACAGCGGGGCGACGGGAGCGTGGCCAGCATCTTCGTGAATCCCACGCAATTCAACGATCCCAAAGACCTGGAGAAATATCCGCGCCTGCCGGAACGGGATGCCGGGCTGCTGCTCGGCGCCGGCTGCGATGCCCTGTTCATTCCGTCCGTAGCGGAAGTGTATCCGCCCGGGGTGGACCTGACGGTCCGGCTGGATTTCGGACCGCTGGAACGGGTGATGGAGGGGGTTTTCCGGCCCGGTCATTTTGCCGGCATGGCTACCGTGGTCAAACGTCTGCTGGATATTGTGCAGCCGCATCACCTGTACATGGGCCAGAAGGACTTTCAGCAGCTCAGCATCGTGCGCAGCATGCTGCAGCAGCTGCATTCGCCCATCGAACTGGTGATGTGCCCGACCGTACGCGAAGCCGACGGCCTGGCTATGAGCAGCCGCAACGTGCGCCTGCGCCCGGACATGCGGGCGGCCGCGCCCATGATCTATCAAAGTTTGCTGGCCGCCCGGCAGGCATTCAAGACCGAATCCGCCCAAACGGTGCAAGTCCGCGCCCTGCAACAAATGCGGGAGGTCGGTTTACAGCCGGAGTACTTCGAAGTGGTGGATGGTTTTACACTGCTGCCGGTGGACCACTGGGCCGATAGCCCGTTCGTAGTCGCTTGCACGGCGGCTTTCGCCGGCGAAGTCCGGCTGATCGACAACCTGATCTTCCAGGAAATGGAGCGCGGAATTTATTCCGCAACTGATTTGATATAAACGATTTATTAACATTACAGGCGGAATAAATTCCGCCCTCCGGCTATTCGGGCGGATGCTGCGCCATCGCGTTCCCGGCCAGCCAGGCGCCCGTCCAGGCCGCCTGGAAGTTGAAACCGCCGGTGATGGCATCGATGTCCAGCACTTCGCCGGCCAGGAAGAGCCGGGGATGCAGTCTGCTTTCAAAAGTTTTGAAATTTACTTCTTTCAGCTGCACACCGCCCGCCGTGACGAATTCCTCCTTGAAGGTGCTTTTGCCGGCAATCTGGAACGTGGCCGCCGTGAGTTGCCGGGCCAGCTGTTGGAGCCGGGCTTTGTCCAGATCTGCCCAGCGCAGGGCTTCGGGCAGATCGGCAGCGGCGCACAGCCGCTGCCAGAGGCGCAGGGGCAGCCCGAAGGGCGCGTGGGCCAGCACCGTTTTTTTAGCCTGTTCTATTTTCAAGGTTTGTAATTGCGCGCCGGCTTCCGGCGTGGAAACCGTACCCAACCAATTGACTTCCAAGGCAAAACGGTAATCCAGCGCCTGCAGCGCGCGGGCGCCCCAGGCCGAGAGCCGCAGCACCGCCGGGCCGCTCAGCCCCCAGTGGGTGACCAGCAGTGGACCGCTGGTCTGCAGCGGGGTGCCCGGCAGGCGCAGCCGGGCCTGCGGTACCGACAGCCCCGACAGCTCGCGGAGACGGGTGTCCTTGGTATTGAAAGTAAAAAGGGAGGGGACCGGCGCCACGATGTGGTGGCCCAGATCGCGCAACAGGTCCCAGACGGCCGTGCTGCTGCCGGTGGCCACCAGGAGTTTGGCAAACGATTCCGGCGGCGCGCCGGGCACCTGCAGCTGCCAGCCACCCGCAGCATCGGGCCTTATGCCGGTGACCCTCGCTCCCATCCGCAGCTGCACCCCCGCCTGCTGCGCGGCACGCTGCAGGCAGTCCATAATGGTCTGCGAATCGTCGGTCACCGGGAACATGCGGCCGTCGGCTTCGGTTTTGAGGCGAACGCCCCGCCGCTCGAACCAGGCCACCGTTTGTTCCGGGCCAAACCGGAGAAAGGGGGCCAGCAGTTCCCGGCTGCCCCGCGGGTAATGCTGCACCAGCGTGCGGGCATCGAAGCAGTGGTGGGTCACGTTACAGCGTCCGCCGCCGCTCACCCGCACCTTTTCGAGCACGCTCCCGCCCCGCTCGAAAATAGTCACCCGGCAGTCCGGGTTGGCTTCCGCGCAGGTGATGGCGGCGAAAAAACCCGCCGCTCCGCCGCCGATGATGGCTATGTTCATAAACTGTTAGTGAGAGGTGACATCTGCGAGGTACGAGCAGGTGTCATCTCGGAACGATGGGGTTTCCCGGGCAAAAATAGCCCAGGAAAACGCCGGCCGTGCCGATGGGGGCATTCTTATGCTTGTATCTGGAAAAAACTGCGCACAGTGCCGATGAGATGACACCTCTCCTGCGTCGAGATGTCACCTCAGCGGCGAATCAGTAATTTTTCCAGCCAGACTTTCTGCCCCGGCACCGTATAACGCGCCAGGTACAT
>JBKJKS010000485.1:0-4651 GCA_046597295.1 Saprospiraceae bacterium | reverse complement strand
CATTTTACGGGATGTAGCGCAGCCCGGTAGCGTGCGTCGTTCGGGACGACGAGGTCGCTGGTTCGAATCCAGTCATCCCGACAATATGATAACGCAACTACTTGTCAATCAGGTAGTTGCGTTTCTTCTTTGGAGCGTTTGGGTAGTTTGTGGGTCGGTGGACAATTTATCTGCCTTAAAAAAGCCTTTTCTTGTAGTAACCCGACCTATCGGAAGTACTTTTGACTAAACCAAAATAAGAGTAATGGATTTCAAGGACACGATTCGCGCTCTCGGTGAGCGCGTCAACCGCCTGAAGGAACAGACGTTGACTGAAGAAGCCACAAAACACGCCTTTGTGTTGCCCTTCCTGCAAGCCTTGGGATATGACGTTTTTAATCCGTCGGAGATCGTGCCGGAGTTCGTGGCGGACGTGGGTATTAAAAAAGGGGAGAAGGTGGACTTTGTGGTAATGAAGGACGGCTGCCCCGTGATCCTGCTGGAAGCAAAGCACTGGCGACAGGAATTGGACAACCACGACGGCCAACTACTGCGCTATTTTCATGTGTGCAAGGCTCGTTTTTCCGTGCTGACCAACGGTGTCACATATCGTTTTTTTACGGACTTGGTGGCAACTAACCGCATGGATGAACGCCCGTTCCTGGAATTCGATATTACCAGCATTACAGACCTGCAAATCGAAGACCTAAAACGCTTCCACAAATCATACTTCGATGCAGCCAGCATCACAGCGGCGGCCAGCGAACTAAAGTACACATCGGCCTTGCGCAGTCTCATGGTCAGTGAGTTCAAGGCACCAAGCGACAGCTTTGTGCGCTTCTTTACCAAGCAGGTATATACCGGCGTGGTCACCGACAAGATAGTGTTTCAGTTTTCCGACCTACTGCGTAAGTCCATGCACCTGATGTTGAGCGAGATGATTAGCGACCGGCTAAAATCTGCGCTCAACCAAGAAGAAAAGGCGGCGAAGAAAGCGGCTGAAGATGAATCGTCGGCGACAAGTACGGAGCTGGAAATGAGTGGCAAAGACCGCATGATTGATACAACACCGGAAGAGGTAGAAGCCTTCTACATCGTCAAATCCATGTTGCGCAAGTACATAGACCCCAACCGCATTACCCACCGTGATGCACAGACGTACATGGCTATCCTTTTGGATGATAACAACCGCAAGACGATTTGCCGGCTGCACTTCAACGGCTCAAAAAAGAAGATAGGCACTTTGGACGCAGCCAAAAAAGAGGTGTTGACACCAATCAAAGACCTCGATGAGATATACCAATTTGAGGATGCCATGAAGGCCACCATAGCTACTTATTTGGGATTGGCGGCGGGATAAAGTCTTCCGCCGCGCTTGGTGTTTTCACCATGCGCATTACCTCGAGCGCTAAAGCCGCTGCCCAGGCAAAAAAAACGCGTATGCCGTGTTAAAAAGTGCCTGATTCCGCTTTTTAAATGTTGATCCAATTCATCCTGGCCCTTCAGACCGCATTCCCCGGGCGCAGCAGGGCTTACCGGAAGCCGCCGATTATACTACCTTTGCCCCTTATTGCGCTTCACTGGTCCCCATCAGCCTCCTTTCCCCCCCGCTTCCCCATGCTCATCGACACCCATGCCCACCTCTACTCCCGCAAGTTCAACGACGACCGGCCGGAGATGATCCGCCGGGCCCTGGCGGCGGGCATCGAGCGGATGTACCTGCCCAACATCGACGCCGGCTCCATCGAGGGCATGCTGGCGCTGGAAGCGGCGTTTCCCGAAAATTGCTTCGCGATGATGGGCCTGCACCCCTGCTCGGTGCAGCCGGACAGCTGGGAACAGGAGCTGGCCACCGTGGAGCATTGGCTGGGTCAGCGGACCTGGGCGGCCATCGGCGAGACGGGCATCGACCTGCACTGGGATACGAGTACGCTGGGTATTCAGCAGCAGGCTTTTGCCCGGCAGATCGAGTGGGCGAAAGACCTGGGGCTGCCCGTCGTCATCCACGCCCGCAAGGCCAACCGAGAGTGCCTGGAAGTGGTGCGGGCCGGGCAGGACGGGCGGCTGCGCGGTATTTTTCACTGCTTTTCGGGCACGCTGGAGGAAGCCCGGGAAATGATCGGGCTGGGCTTTCTGCTCGGTATCGGCGGCACATTGACCTATCCGAATTCGGAGCTGCCGGAGGTACTGCGGGCCGTGCCCCTGGAGCACATTGTCCTCGAAACGGATGCGCCCTACCTGCCGCCGGTGCCCTACCGCGGCAAGCGCAACGAAAGCGCCTATGTACGCCAGGTGGCCGAGGTGCTGGCCACCGTACTAGGCCTGGACATCGAAGAAATCGCCCGGGTGACCACGGAGAATGCCCGGCGCATGTTCGGCGCGCCCGTGCTGCGGGCCTGAACTGTTAAGGTTTGTTGCCAAAAGCCGCCGCAGCCGTTAAGTCGCGGTTAAACCCCGCGGCGGCTGTCCACCTTGTCTTTTTCTTTGTTGCAAAATTCAAATGCACATGAAAAAGGTACTTTTATGCTTCGCTTTCGCCGCCCAGGGGTGGCTGCTCTCCGCGCAAATCTTTGTCGAGGGCGTCAAAATCGGGCCGGACAATACCGGTCAATACGTGGAATTGGATCCCATGTACAAGACCGATGGCCGTTGCACTTTCTCCGTCGATTTCGGACAGTCGAATCCCAAGGAAGATTATATCAGCGACGTCAACGGCAAGCGCCTGGATTTTCGCAGCCTGGTCGACGGACTCAATTTCTTCTATGAAAACGGCTGGGAAGTACAGGCGGTCACGCTGCTGGAAAACAGCGGACGCCGGTATTTGCTGAAGCGCCGGTTCTAAGCGTTCGCCAAGTAAGGCGGTGACTACCAGCCACCGCCTTACTACACCTATTTCCTCGAAATCAAGCATCATTTTCTAAAGCATCCGGCCGGGCCGGGCCGTACGTTATAATTTCACCAGCCGTACGGCCTTGGGTTGTGGGCCGGCAGTCATCATTTTTACAAAGTACAGTCCTGCCGGTAACTCTGCCACGTTCATCATTATGCGCAGCGCATTGTCCGGTATGGGCAAGGTGCGGACCACCTGCCCGACCTGGTTGATGATTTGGATCGTTGCGGATTTCCCTTCCGCCCCGCTCCATTCGATGTTGATCTCGCCGTCAGTGGGATTGGGAAAGACCACCATATTATCCTGTTCTTCCGGCGATGTGCCGGCGGAGAGGGCTGACCGTTGGTCATCCGCTATCAAAGGCAGGTTTTCGCCGGCTGTCGCTGCCTGCCCGGCATTTTCCGCCGCCATTATCGGCTGCTTGCCCGGCCGGGGGCTGAAAGGTTCGAGGTGGATCAACACCTGGGCGGTACAGCCATTTTTGTCCTCTACCTGGAAGGTGTAATCGCCCGGCGGTACGTCGGCAAATCCATTGCTGCTGCTCCAGGCGGTGTTGCCGGTGGGCAGCGTACTGCGCCTGAATTTATAGGGCGATGTGCCGCCCGAAGGGATTACCTGCACCCAGTAATTGCCGTCGAGCAGGGCGATGATCGTGCCGGAATAGAGGTAGAGGGGAGCAGGTTCATTAATCGTGAACGTGCCGGTCTGCGTACAACCGCAGCCATCGGTGACCACGACGCTGTAAGTCCCGCCCGACAGTCCGGACAAGGTAGCGTCTGTGCTGCCGGTGTTCCAGGCATAGGTGTAGCCTGGGCAACCATCCTGCGCGGTCGCGGTGACCGTACCACCGCCGTCCCCGGCGCAGAGCAGATGCGAACCGCTCATCATGACCCGTAACGCCGGGGTGGTGGAGGGCTTAATGGTGATCGATTTGGTTTTGGTAGTGCCGCATTCGTTGGTCACGGTGACTTTGTAAGTGCCGGCTTCGAGGTTCGTCTGGGTGGCGGTACAGCAAGCGCCGGTGCTCCACAGGATCTGCGTATAGTTTTGAATCGGGGCCATGGTGATGCTGATCGATCCGTCCGGGGTGCTGCCGCAGTACACGTCGGTATGGGTCTCGCTGATAGAAAACGCGTTGCTGCCCAGTATGCCGTCGCAGTTTTCATCCACGAAATTGGTGCAGTCTTCCTGGGCGCCGGGGTGAATGTAGGCGTTGGTATCGTCGCAGTCGCCGGCGTTGTAGGTGTAGCCTGTTGGCTGGCTGCAGGCCAGTTGGGTCGTATTCGGGTTGCCGTGTCCGTCGCCGTCCGTATCAGCATACCACATGTAGGCTACGCCTTCGTCGATATTCCCGTCGCAGTTGTCGTCGATGCCATTGCAGCTCTCATACGCGCCGGGCTGGATATAGTAATCCGCGTCGTTGCAGTCGAGGGCGTTGTTTACATAGCCGGACGGGGCAAAACATGCCGGCAAAGAAATGTTCGGGTCCCCGTAGCCGTCGCCATCCGTATCGGCGTAGAACGTGTTATCAGCGGGTGCGCCATCATCGGTCAGCCCGTTGCAGTCGTCATCCAGTCCGTTACACAGTTCCGGGTTGGGGACAACGGTGACAGTGAAGGAGCAGCTGCCCTGGTTGCCGGAGGCATCCGAGGCGAAGGCCTGTACGGTGGTGGTGCCGTTGGCAAACAACGTCCCGGTGGCCGGCGCCGTGGTTACCGTTAGGGCAGGGGTGCAGTTATCCGTGGCCGTCGTCGTAAAATTGACCACCGCGCCGCAGCCGCC
>JBKJKS010000263.1:0-5645 GCA_046597295.1 Saprospiraceae bacterium | reverse complement strand
GGCCCACCGCTATGATTTTTGAAAAAAGAGCGGCGAAGATAGCGGAAATGCGATCAACCGGCCGGCGGCATTGCACGGAAAAAGCCTTACCCGCTTACACCCCGTGATAGCGGTAACCGCTTTACTGACCAATAAATTCCAGCACGGCCCGGTAGACGGCTTCCCCTTGTAAGCTATGCCCCAAACCTTCCGTCGTCACCAAGCGGGCGCCGGCCCAATGTTGGGCGATGCGCCGGGCATCGGCATAAGGAGCGGTCAGGTCGCCCGTATCGTGCACGATCAGGCAATCGGTCGTGATGGACTTGGCAAATTCGGCAACCGAAAAATAATCGAGGGTTTGATCGAATTTCTGCCGCACCTGCTCCGCATAGCTGTGCATGGCCCGCGCCGACAGACCCAACATATTCGCAAATACGTCGGTAACCTGCCGCAGCTCGGAGGGGGAGGCCAGCAGCGCCACTTTGCGAAAGGCGCCGGGATGCCGATGCAGGAAATAGGCCAGCGTCATGCCGCCGGCGGAGTGACCGATCGCGAAATCGGGCTGAAACTTGTCCGCCACTGCCGCAATGAACTCCGCATACAAGACGGCATTGAACTCGGTACCGCCGGATGCACCATGTGCCGGGGCATCGAGGGCAATGATCCGGTAGTTTTGCCGCTGCAAAAGCCGGATCAAGGCGCGCCAGCGTGCCGAGTTACTTTCCCAGCCGTGGATCAGCAGAACGGTCGGACCCACATTTTCCCAAACGTAGTATTGCACAGCCAGACCCTGCACCGTGAGCTGGTCCCAGGCAGCCGTTTCCAGAAAAGTACGGTCCGGAGCGTGCAGTCGTCCGGTGCGCGGGGTGGAAAAAAGCTGCAAAATGCGCCTGCCAGCCTCCGCCGGGGACGCAATGGCCAGGGAATTGAGGGCGGAACCGATCGCAGTGAGGGTGAGCCTGTTCATGATGGAGCACGGAATTTATTCCGCAATAAGTCTCGGCAAAGTTAACGAACGATCAGTACCGGTATTTGCACGGCATGCCGTACGGCGCCTACGGTGGTCCCGAAAATCAGGTCTTTCATCGTTTTGTGGCCATGGGCGCCCATCACCAGTAGATCGACGCCTTTTTCATTGACCAGTTTTGGAATGGCCTGTTTGGCCGGGCCAAAGCCGATCAGGGCTTCGCAGCGATAGCCTAATTCGCGCAACCGTTCGGCATACGCTTCCAGATTTTGCTGGTCAGTATTCGATTCGTAGTCGCTGATATCACTGCCCATCACCCAGGCGCCGGCGGTTTCTACCGCGTGAATGAGAAAATACTGGCTGTCTTTGCCGCCGATATGCAGCGCATGTTGAAGCACTTTCTGGTCGGCTTCCGAGAAATCTAACGCGATGGCAATTTCCTGATAATCAGCGGGCTGTATATCTTTTAAACCGACGAAAAGGCCATGGGGCAGCCTGGCTTTGACCTCTGGTAATTTGGTCATGAGCGGGCGTACCACGATATAGCCCAACATAGCGGCAATGGACAGCAGGGGCAGTACCACCAGCAGGCGGATGGCCCAGACGTTCGAACCGGAGGTGGCCAGCCAGTCGGACACTTCCGAATAGACCAGGTTGATGTTCAGGGCCACGATGATGGTGGCGCTGAGCCAGCCCGCCGTTTTGGTCCAGAAACCGATCGCGAACTCGCCCATTCGCTGTTTACTGCTCACGTAGTGGAGCAGCGGAATGACGGCAAAGCCCAGTTGCATGCTCAGTATGACCTGGCTCAGCACCAGCAGGTTGCCGGTGGCGGATTCACCCAGCCAGGTGATGACGATTACAGCCGGGATGACGGCAATCAACCGGGTGATGAGCCGGCGCAGCCAGGGAGCGATACGCAGATGTAAATAGCCCTCCATGACGATCTGTCCGGCTAGGGTACCAGTGATGGTGCTGCTTTGGCCGGCGGCGATCAGGGCCACGGCAAAAAGAATGGGCGCATAGCTTTTGCCCAGCATCGGTTCCAGCAGGCGGTGGGCATCCTGGATTTCCGATACGCCGTTGTAACCGTTCTTGTGGAAAACGGCGGCGGCCAGGATCAGGATTGCGGCATTAACGAACAGCGCGAGATTCAGCGCAATGGCCGAATCGATGATGTTGTATTTGATGGCCCGTCGCAGACCCTGTGGACTGCGGGTGATTTTGCGGGTCTGCACCAGGGCCGAGTGCAGGTACAGGTTATGCGGCATCACCGTAGCACCGATGATCCCGATGGCGATGAACAGGGCTTGTGAATTAGGAATGGAAGGAATCAGTCCGGTCACCAATTCGCTCATCACCGGCTTGGCCAGGAACATCTGAACCGCGAAGGCAGCGCCGATAATAAAGATCAGGCCAAAAATGAAGGCTTCCAGTTTGCGAATACCAAAGTTCATCAGCATGAGCAGCAGAAAAGCGTCGAAGACGCTGATGCCGACCCCCCAAACCAGCGGAAGCCCGAACAGTAGCTGCAGGCCGATGGCCATACCGAGCACCTCGGCCAGGTCGCAGGCGGCGATGGCAATCTCGGCCATCACGTACAGGAAAATATTGGCCGCCGGATGGTAAAGTTCCCGCGACGCCTGCGCCAGGTCGCGGCGGGCGACGACGCCTAAACGGGCGCTCAGGCTCTGTAGCAGCAGCGCAATGAGGTTGGACATGACCAGTACCCACAGTAGTGCGTAGCCGAACCGGCTGCCGCCGGCCAGGTCGGTCGCCCAGTTGCCCGGGTCCATATAGCCGACGCTCACTAAATACGCCGGTCCGATGAAGGCCATGAGACGTCGCCAGAAACCGCCCTTTACCTCAGTCTCGACGGTGGCGTTTACTTCGGACAAGGAAACGTTGTGTGGTGCTTTACTCATGGTCAATCAGTTATAAAGTTTTTACGTACAGATGGCGGCTGACTTTTTCGCTCAGCACCAGCTCCCGGTCGTTCACGCGCAGGCGGACGGACTGGTCATAGTCCATGCGTTCCAGCAGGTCTATTTCAGTGCCGATCTGCAGACCCAGTTGATCGAGGTATTGTAGAAAAGGCGTGCTGTGGTCCTCGACGCCGGATATGGCGCCGTGCGCGCCGGGCACTAAATCGGCCAGCAGTATTTGCGACCGAAAGGTCCAGCGCCCTTCGGCATTGGGAATGGGGTCACCGTGCGGATCATACTGGGGGTAATCCAAAAAGGCATCGAGGCGCGTGACCAGTACATCACCCTGTACGTGTTCCAGCTGTTCGGCCATGTCGTGTACTTCATCCCAGGCAAAGCCGAGCTTATTGACGAGAAAGACTTCCCAGAGCCGGTGCCGGCGGATGAGTGCAACGGCGATCTGACTACCCTGCTCGGTCAGCTGTACGCCCCGGTACTTTTCGTAGGCGATCAGCCCTTTCTCCGCCAACCGCTTGAGCATATCGGTCACCGATGCCGCTGTCGTCTGCAATGCTGCCGCTACCGCATTGGTGCTGGCGGCCTTTCCTTCCCTTTCTTCAATCTTAAAAATGGCTTTGAGGTAATTTTCTTCAGCGGTAGTGGTCACGGGAGGAAGTTGATAAGGGTTGATGAAGGTTTATAAAGGTTGATAATCAGGGTTTTGTGTAATGTTGCTGGTCTAACATACTGGCAAGTACATATAACTTAAGGCTACAACAAAAAATTAAGGCAAATATTTGTAAAATTTTTAGACAAATCTAAATTTATTTTTGATTGAAAAATAAAGCCTTTGGACCGGGCTTTTAAAAGTTAATTATCAACCTTCATCACGGTTTCCGTGGTTCCAGGTACAGCTCCATTTCAAATAATTGCACTTCCGTAACGGCCTCAATGTCGATGGTTACGTTAATATCGTCAACCCAGTTATTACTTTTCAGCGCAAAAAACCAGGTGCCTTCCAGGGGACTGTAACGGCGTTGCGCATCCACGCTCACCCCACCCTGCTGGATATGGGCGTCGTAATTTTCGCCTTTGGAAAATTTCCCCCAATTATTCCAGTCCAGCAGCGCGTATTCCACGTCTTCGCCGGCAGTGGAAATGGTCATATCGATGGCCATGCCTAGGGCGAAGGCGCCCAAGGCCGTTTCCGGTTGCACCGCCAGCAATTTGGCCGCTCCGCTCTGCAGGGCCGAGGTCAGTTTTTCGGCATCCCGGCGGCGGGCATCGTTTGCCAACTGGCCCACAGAAATACGGTAGGCCCAGCGCAGGGTGTTGGGGGGTAGGGTGAATTGATAGGCGTTCACCGCTTTCTTCAGATAAAATTTGCTGGCACTCACCGTCACCTGCCCCCCCAGGGCAATGACTTCCGTCTTTTTCCCGACCGGCACTGCCCGGCGATTGACCTGATAGTCCGGGTTGCTCCGGATATCCCAGGGCACCCGCGTATCGAAATGTGCGGTTTCCGGATGGCTGGTACTACGGCGCAGGGTGAAGCGGCAGACTTTTTTACTCAGCCCGGTTTCCCGGAAGCGCAGCACGTACACGCCGGTTTTGGCAATGTGCAGGACCTTGGTCAGCGTAGTATCCAACTCGTAGGCGCGGAAAACCGGATAGTCCGGGTACTGCAGTACCTCTACGTCCTTCAATTTTTTACCGGTCAGCTCCTGCGCGGTCAGGGTGATCTGGTCGCCTTCCGCAAAGGCGTAGACGAATTCGCTGGTGCCATCCAAACGGAAAGTCTGATCGGCCACGAACAGGTCGGTGGGTATTTGTGCCGGCAGGGTAATCCGGTAAATCAAGCAAAGCAGCAGGAGGGATTTTTTCATGGATGTTGGATAATCGAAGCAAAACCAGGGGGGAACCGATAGAAAGCGTGCCTCGGATAATGATAGCAAAAAAGAATGCCAGTGTGCCGGCCTTAGCGGATTAGTCGCGCCTCCGCAGGCTCCGTCAAATGACTTTTCCCATCCACGTACACCGGATCGGCGCACTTGCCATCGATCACGAGGATTGGAATGGTGGCCTGTTCCGGGTAGTGGCTAATCAGCAAGCGGGTCCGGGCAAAATCGAAAGCAAAGGGCACGTCGCGACCATCGGCCATCGCTTCATAAAAAGCGACGGCAAAAACGATGGCCGACTCATCATAAATACGGGCATTCATACCGATTGCGTAGCGCACCTGCTGTCCGATGGCCAGTGCGCTCGGGCCTGAATCGCAGGTGTTCAGGAACACGCATTCCACGCTCGGAAACTGGCGAAAAATAAGGGCCAGTACCTCTCCGCGTACGGTGAGCGGTTGGCCCTGCTCATCCTCGAAAATAACGCCGGAACCCCAGTGGGGATGATCCACGACCGCATTGCCGGCAAAATGGACCAAACCGGGCAGGTAGTTGCTTTCCAGCAGCATGCGTTGCAAATCGGTGGGCGTGACGTGGATTTTTGCCCGGAAGTCGAAGGCCTGGCGTTTGCCGAATCGCTCCAGCCCGCTGCTTACTTCCTGCACCTCCCGTTCCAGTTCCAGGGGTAGTTTATGAAAAGGATTGGCGCCTAAAAACAACAGCACCTGTTTGGAAACCGCCACCGCGGCCGGTTGCTCTTTCGTGTCAGATAAGTCATTAACGATGCTGAGCAGGCGGAAAGCGATGCTTTGTCGCTTGGCGGATTCTTCATTGGCGGTCAGCAGGCCGTTGATGACGCTGCGCTTCAGGTACTCA
>JBKJKS010000084.1:0-4638 GCA_046597295.1 Saprospiraceae bacterium | reverse complement strand
GTCAAAGTAGGGGGCGTCCTGCGCATGGACATAGTCGGCCAATGCCGCTGCGTTTTGCAGCAGGCCCGCACAAACCGCCTCCGGGGAGCCGGTGAAAGTGAGGGCTAAAAAAGGCTCGGTCGGTATCTGCTGCAACCGTTCCATCCATATTTTCTCCGCCGCCCAGAGGTGCAGCCAGGTCAGTTTCAACGTGGGAAAGCTGGAGGGCGTCTCCTGTTCCAGCAGTTCGGCGGGCTTGGAACGCAGCCAGTCCACGAGGCGGCGATGGGCCCAGAGATTGAAGTGAGCATAGTCTTTCAACAAAGAGTCGAGGGTCATTTTATGCGGCATTAAAAGTGAATAGTTTGTTTCAACCGCCCCGTTCCAACCGCGCCATGTAAAACCCGTCGAAGCCCTCATCCTGCGGCAAAATCCTTTTCTCCGCCAGCAGGCGAAAATTTTTACCCGCCGGGCTGTCCAGAAAATGGCTCACCTGTGCCTGATTTTCGGAAGGCAGTACGCTGCAGGTGGCGTATACCATTTGACCGCCGATTTTGGTAATGGGGCTGTAGGCCTGTAGAATATCCTGCTGGGTGGTATGGAGGCTGTCGATCTGAGCGGGCTGTAGCTTCCACTTGGCGTCGGGGTTGCGGCGCAGTACCCCCAGTCCGCTGCAAGGTACATCCAGCAGCAGGCGGTCGGCGCTGCCGTAAATACGCTTGATGGTTTTGCGGCTTTCGATGGCGCGGGCCTCGATGTTGGTGGCCCCGGCGCGGCGGGCGCGGGTGCGGAGTTCGTCCAGCTTCCAGGCGACGGTGTCCAGGGCGATGATGCTGCCCCGGTTTTGCAGCAGGGCCGCCAGGTGGAGCGTTTTGCCGCCGCCGCCGGCGCAGGCATCTACCACCCGCATACCGGGCGCCGGAGCGACAAAGGTCGCCACCTGCTGACTGCTCAGGTCCTGCATTTCAAACCAGCCGGCATGGAACACCTTGGTTTTGAACACATTCTGTCGGCGGACCAGCAGCAGCGCATCGCCGTCACCGGCGGGCACCGTTTCCACACCTTCTTCCAGCAGCGCCGCCTGCAAGGCCGGCCGGTCGGTTTTCAGGCGGTTGGTGCGCAGGACGACCCGGGCGGGCTGGTTCAGGGCGGCCAGCGTCGCGTCCCATTCACCGGGCAGTTCCTGTTCGCCCAGCGCGTCCAGCCAGTCGGGGATGCTTTCGCGGAACTTGCGGATGGTGCGGAGTTCGGCGGCCCGTAAAAAAATGGGCCCGGGCTGTAGCTGCTGGAATTCCCGCCAGTCCGGCAGGGTCGTGATAAGGGGGTTGACCGGGTCCGCCCCTACGACAATAGGCCTGACCAGAAAGTGAATACCGACCAAAGCCCAGAAATCCGGCTCGAAGCTGGGCGTTCTACCCAGCAATTCCGTGTATAGCCGGAAATGACGCACCACCTCGTAGGTCGTCTCGGCGATGAAAGCCCGGTCGCGGCTGCCGGCCTTGGGGTTCTGGCGCAGCGCCGCCTCGATGACCTTGTCGGCGTAGGCCTGTTCATAAAAAATAGCCATCAGCGCCTGGGCGACGGCGCGGACCAGCAGCGGGCGCAGGGGTTCGGAGGCAGGGGGGACGGGTGAAGCCATGGCGCAAAGGTAGGGAATAGGCTAGCTATTGCTTACTCCCCGTCGTTCGCTGGTGCACGCTGGCAAAGGCGATCAGCATTTTGGAATACAGGCGGTCAAAATGCGATTTCGGAAAGGCGACGTTGATGGTGAGGGTCGTCTGGGCATCGAGCGGCCGCATGTACATGAGGCCGATGAAGGGTTCTGGCGCTTCACTGCCCTCCGGCTGCACAAATTCCATCTGAATCAGATAGCCCGCCAGGCCGTTCATATCCAGGCGGCCTTTACTCAACAGGATCATTTCCGGAGAGGTCTTCATTTCGATAGTGTCCTGTAATACCCGCTCGAAGGGTGCCGGCATGGCCACACACATGATCTTGGCTTCGGTGCCGGCTTCTTCCCATACGGTGCCCGGGTCCATTTCCTGAAAGGTCGTATCCGGCAGGGTGAGGTCAAATTGTAAGGCGAATACGGCCAGCATTTCCTCCATGGACAGGTTCGTGTTCGGCGCCTGGGCCATGACCGTAGCCGGCGAGGTGAACCACAGCAGGCCCAGGCCTGCAGCTATAATCAGTTGTTTGTGCATCGTGTACCGACGATTGTGCATGCACCTGTTGTGCATACCGGTGAAGGGATAACGAGGCAGGAAAAAATGGATTAAAAAACAAGTACTATTCCACTCCTAAATCACATTCCGTACCAACATAGAGCCATTTGCCATTTTCTTTCTGGACAAACACCTTGAGTTTCGTGCCCATGGTGGGATCGGTCAGGTCCAGGGTGGCGGTGGCTCGGTCCGGTCCGGTGAAGCGAACCGCCACCGGCGCTTTCAGATAGTATTCGGCCACATCATCCTGGGCACAGAAGAACGGATCGGCATCCATGCCGGAGGGCACGTCGCCTTTTTCTTCTTTTTGCCACAGGACGGCTGCCTTTTGGTAAAAAGCCTTTTGACGCTGCACGAATGCCTGGCCGGCATAGCCGCCTTTCACAAATTCCTGTAAGTACAACTCCAACACGGCCGGCTTCAGTACGGGATGCGGCGTTTCATAGTCCACGAAATAATATTTATCACTCTTGGATTCCGGGGTCTGCATGAATTTGCTGTACCAATCAAAGAAACCGCGCACACAGGCGGTAACGGCGGCTTTTTCAGCGGTGCTGTCGAGCGCCACCATTGCAGCAGGGGCACCGGTGGCGGGTACGGCCGGGGTGGACTGACAAGCCGTCCACAACGCCAGGGCCAGACCGAGATAAAAGATATGCTTCATCAAATAATGAATTTGAAAAGGTAGAGCCGGATTGGCCGGACAAAGGTAGACTTTCGGTAAAATCTGTCCGCGGTGTTTTTCGGGCCGTTGGATTCCAGCCTATCTTGCCGCTGAAAACCTTTCCATCCATGCGCTTTCGCCAGGCCATCCTCCAGATTGACCAGCGCCAGTACGCGCTGACGCCGAACCGCAGCAACTCCTTTGACGAGCTCTACGTGGACTTCCGGCAGGAACCACCCGGGCAGGGTGGGGGAGTGCGCTACCACATTTTTCTGCATCCCAAGCAGGATGTGATCGTACGCGGTCTGGAGCTGCAATTCGACGTACCGACGCAACCCGACGATCGTTTTTTTGCTAATGGCTTCCAGTCGGGGAGCGAGAGCCGGCTGCTGCGCGTCACCGATCAGTTGCCGGCCCTGCGCGCCATCGCCCGCAGTGCCCTGGGCCGTTCCGGAGACGCATACATTCCCGGTATTCCGCGCGGTGCGGGGCACTTGCACGCCTGGACGTACACCTACTTCCAACGGTCGGCAGGACAGGCAGAGGACCTGTTCATTGGCTCGCTCAGCGAAAAAACCGGTTTTACGCTGCTCCTCTACGACCAGCGCCGGGGCCTGCTCACCGTGCGCAAGGAGCTGGACGATTTACCGCTGGCGCATTCCTTTCCCGCGCTGGATATTTGGGTCGGGGAGGGAGCAGATTTATTCGATCGTTATTTTCAGGCGATGGAACTATCGCCACCCACGGCCCCCGCCGCCTTGGGCTGGACGACCCGGTACCGGCAGGACGCACCTATTGCTGCGGCTACCCTCCGGCACGACCTGGAGCAGCTGGCGGATACGCCGCTCACGGCGGCGGGCCTACCGGCCTATTTCCAGATCGGTGACGGCTGGCAAACCGCCGTGGGCGACTGGCAAGCGGTCCGACCGGAAATTCCGGAGGGTATGGCGCGCCTGGCCGGCGATATCCGGGCGCGCGGACTACTGCCGGGGCTGTGGTTGGCGCCGTTCGTGGCGGCCAAAGATTCCGCGCTGGTGCGGCAGCATCCCGATTGGTTGTTAAAAGATGCCCGTGGCCGCCCTCTGCGCGTCGGCCGGAATCCCCACTGGGGCGGCGGGTACTATGCCCTCGATTTTTACAACGGCGCGGTGCGCGACTACCTGAGCGGCGTGTTCCACATTGTGCTCGAAAAATGGGGATTTGCGCTGGTCACCCTCGATTACCTGTTTGCCGTCTGCCTGGCGCCGCCCTCCGGTAAGACCCGGGGCGCGGTGATGTACGAAGCCATGGAATTTTTACGCCGGCAGGTCGGTACGCGGCACATCCTGGCTGCCGGGGCGCCGCTGGGCGCCTGCCTGGGGCTGGTTGATTATTGCCGGGTGGGCGGCGAGATGCCGGCGGGCTGGGAGCACCGGCTGTTTGCCTGGCTACAGCATCGGGAACGGGCGAGCAGCCTGGTGGCGCTCCGCTCCACCCTGGGACGCTGGCAGCTCAATGGCCGGGCTTTTCACAGTGCACCCGCTGCGTTTACGCTGCGGGAGAAATATCAGCACCGGAATCCGGTGCAGCAACATACCGTTTTGATCATCCACGTACTCCTGGGCAACCTGTTGGTTACCTCCGATGACCTGGGTCAGTACAGCCCCGAACAGCGGGCCGAACTGGAAGGCGCCCTGCTATTGCGCGGTAGCCTGGTACAGCGGGTGCAGGAAATAGAAAAGGATATTTCCTGCTATTGCGCGGTAGCCTGGTACAGCGGGTGCAGGAAAT
>JBKJKS010000666.1:0-11884 GCA_046597295.1 Saprospiraceae bacterium | reverse complement strand
CAACTCTGGTCAGCCCTACTCCATTACCAGTGATTTTCCAAATTATTTGTGCCGAAAGGACACCCCATTGCGGGGTGTCCTTTCGGCGTTTTAGCCCGTTGGTAATAAATTTTTTAGCACAACCGGCTGCTGCGAGCACCAACCTGCTCAAAAGATAACATTTATTTTTTCTGATCGAGGGCTACGATCAACGGCGAATTATTACATTCGCCAAATCAAATTTTTAAACCGCCTTCATCATGAAAAAAACTTCCCTACTCCTGCTGATTGCCCTGCTCAGCGTCATACACAGCTGCCGAAAACCGGAAAATCCCAGCCCGCAGGAGTCCGCCGGCAAACCCGATCCCAGCGTATTAGACCAACTTATCCGGGAAAAACTGGAAACTGAAGGCCAGTTCCTATGGGCCTGGGCGAGTGATGAACAGGTCTGGACGGCGTTGTCCCATGCCGATTTCGTCCTGTCGGTTGGCTATCAGCCCGCCGGCGAAAAAGACGTGGCCGATCGGCTCCACCTGCTGAATATTCAAGCGCCGGCCTGGACAAGTGCCCGGCAGTCGGTGCTCGACCTGATTTTGACCAGCGAACGAATTATCGATCCCACTATCACAGAAACCAGGCTGTTTGCTTTTCCGGAGAATGCGTTCCTGCCGGTCTTCGACGTTTTTATCCGCAACCCCGCGACCATTGCTTTGTTGCGCCGGTCGGGCCTGGTGCGCTACGCCGAACCCATTGGCTATGAGCCGTTTACATCCAACCAAGTCGCCGATCGCTCCGGTTCCGGCTGCGACAACAATGTGCCGGCCACCGGTCTGATCGCCGGTACCGATTACTTCAACATTGCTCCCGGCTGCAAGCAATCGTGGAACCATCCTTTTCATAAAATAACCGAAGCCTGGGCCAACACTTCCGGCGCCGGCGTCACCGTGACCATCATCGATACGGGCTGTAGCGACGAACAGGAGAATCTGGGCGATGATTTTAACCAGGGTTGGTCCACGGAACGCACGATAGAGAAATACGTGACCCTGCCCCAGGCCACCAACTTCTGGGGCCAGCCCGTCGGCAGTCCCGAGACGCCCAATGACCTGTGCGGACACGGCACCTCCATGCAGGGCGCCTGTGCTGCTCCCCGCAGCATCGACGGGAACTCCGTCGGCATCGCCTACAATGCCAACCTGATTTCCATCCGCGCCGCCGCCGACGTGTATCTCGACGAAAGCCGGGAGATTGTCGGGGTCAGCAATGCCTTTACTCAGGCCGGCAACAATTCCAGTGTACGGATCATCAGTATGAGCATGGGCCGGCTGGGCAGCGCATCGCAGATATCGGACGCCATTAAATTCGCCTACGGCAAGGGTAAACTCATCTTCTGCGCGGCCGGCACTTCCTTCTGGTGGACCTCCTGGTTCGGCGGGGTTATTTTTCCGGCCACCATGGCGGAGGCCGTCGCCGTCACCGGGGTGAAGAACAACCTGACCTCCGCCTGCTCCAACTGCCACACGGGCAGCAAGGTGGATTTTGTGCTGGTCATGGAAAAGGCCAGCAACGGACTACACTGTACCACGCTGGCGGACTATGGCGATGATCCCGCCACCGTGGGCGGCTCCTCGGTAGCGACCGCTTCCACGGCCGGCATTGCCGCCCTGGTTTGGGCCAAATATCCTTCCTGGACGCGTACGCAGGTGTTCACCCGTCTGAAGACGAGCGCTAACTACTACCCGAGCCGCCACGGCAGTTTTGGCTGGGGCCGCATCAACGCACAGCTGGCCACCCAGTAAGTCTGACCTTAGTGAGCATACGATGGCTGGGCAGGGCTCGAAAAGCGATCCGGCCGAGGTCGCTCAACTGGGCTATGAGGCGCTGATGTCGGGCGACGATAAGGTCATTGCCGGCGGGAAGCACAAGATCATGGGCGGCATGATGAACATGATGACTGAAGAAGCGGCTGCTTCCATGGCGCTTATGCAGATGGAACCGGCGGAGAAGCAGGAAGACGCGTCAAGGGGAAATTTGGATGGACTTTTTTTCTGGAAACTGGTATTGGTAGTCGGCCATAAATAAGTGAGTTACGCAATGAGAATTCCCGTTCGGCGAATTTCGCTGATAAAAGGATTTCCGTTTTCAAAATCCTGCGTATTAAAAGTATGCGGTTCGATATAGAAATATGGTTTCTGAATAGTCACATCTATAAATCTTTTGATATCCTCAAAACCTACCCCAATAAACTCGTCGGCCACCAATGCGACATCGATATCGGACCACTCGCGCTGGTCACCGCGTGCGTATGACCCAAACAGCACAACTGTTTTAAGTTTAACTCCTTGTTTTTTGATATCCTCGACGAATTTTTTTACCGTTTCTACGGCAGTGTGCTGGTCAACCATATTTTTACGGATTCAACTTCTTCAAGAATTGTGTTGGTATAAATGTCTGTGGCAAGTTTGAACATGGCCATTTTATAGTCGGGGTATCTTCCATCCATCTGGAATTGATTCATTTGGCTTAAAATGCGCAATTGATTATCCGCAGGAGAAAGGGTGGTCTGCGTACACAACATTAACAGATTATGGGTGCGGGGCGGAAAATCACCAGTATTGTCTTTCACGTGATGAGCCTTCAGCAACTTTTCCAGCACCAAATGAGCAAAAAACAAGGCGTGTAGGTAGTCCCCTTTTTCAAAGAGGTGTCCAACCGCTTCCCAATCCTTTTCAGCCGTTAAACGCCAGTAATTTATGTAGTCTGACTTGTCCATTTTTTGACTTTCCAAAGCAAAATTACATCTTTCTCGCCACCATCGTCAATATCGTTGCCACCGCCACCGTCTCCCCGGTTTCATCGTAAACGTCCACCAGCCACTTGACGATCCCGCGCGGAATGGCGGCAATGCCGATTTGTCCCCCTCCATTTTCGGAGGGGGGGAGGGGGGAGGTCTCCTGCTCGATCTTTTCTTTCACGGTAAGTTTTACGCCGATGGTCATGCCCGGATAGACGGGTTTGGTGAACCGGCATTCGTCCAGGCCGTAATTGAGCAGCACCGGGCCTTTTTTAGCATCCACGAACAGGCCGGCGGCTTTGGAAAGCACGAAGTAGCCGTGCGCCACCCGGCCGGTGAAAGGCGTGCCTTCCAGCGCAGTGGCGTCCATGTGGGCGTAGAAATTATCGCCGCTCACGTTGGCGAAGTTGTGAATATCGGCCTCGCTGACGGTGTGTTTGGCGGTGATCAGCGTCTCGCCGATGAACAGGTCTTCGAAATGCTTTTTGAAGGGGTGCACGGGCGTCTCGGTCTGCTCCGCGCCGACCTGATACTGGTTGGTCACCGCCGTGATGTCCGTCGGGTGGCCCTGAATGGCGGTGCGCTGCAGGTAGTGCATCACGCCGCGCATGCCGCCCATTTCTTCCCCGCCGCCGGCGCGACCGGGACCGCCGTGCACCAGCATGGGCATAGGCGAACCGTGGCCGGTGCTTTCCTTGGCCGAGCTGCGGTTCAGGATCAGGATGCGTCCGTGGAAAGCGGCGGCGTTCAGCACGTAGTCGCGCATGATGCGCGGATCGTGGGTGCAAATGCTCGACACCAGTGAGCCTTTCCCCAGGTTAGCGATCTCGATGGCCTTCTCCAGCGACTGGTAAGGCATGAGCGTGGACACCGGCCCGAAACACTCCGTTTCGTGGGTCAGCATTTTTTCAAATGGCCGGTCATTGAGCAGCAGGATCGGTGGAATAAAAGCGCCTTTATCGCGCTGCGCACCGCTGACCTCGAAGGCTTCGGGGTCGCCGAACACGGCCGGCGTGGCCAGGCTCAGTTCGGCCAGTCGCTCGCGCACCCGCGCCAGGTGGCTGCGGTTGATCAAGGCGCCCATACGCACACCCTCCACCGAGGGGTCGCCGATGACGGTCTTGCCGAGTTCCTTGATCAACGCTTTTTGTACGTCCTCCAGCAGATTTTCCGGCACGATGATGCGCCGGATGGCCGTGCATTTCTGTCCGGCCTTGGTGACCATTTCCCGGCGGCATTCCTTGACGAAGAGGTCAAATTCGGGCGTACCCGGTACTGCGTCTGCACCCAGAATGGCGGCGTTCAGCGAATCGGCCTCCAGCGTAAAGGGCACGCTGTGCTCCAGAATGGCGGAATGGGCCCGCAGCTTCCGTCCGGTGACGGCCGATCCGGTAAAGGTGACCACATCCTGGCTCATCACTGAGTCCAGAATGCCCTGGCCGGAACCGACCACCAGTTGCAGCGCGCCATCCGGCAGGATACCCGCTGCGGCGATATCGCGGACCATGGCTTCGGTGAGGTAGGAGGTTTGTTCGCTGGCCTTGACCACCGCCGGCATACCCGCCAGCAAATTGACGGCAATTTTTTCCAGCATGCCCCAGATCGGAAAATTAAAGGCATTGATGTGGATGGCCACGCCCTGTTTCGGCACCAGAATGTGGTGGCCGATGAAGGTATTTTCCTTGGATAAGCGAATGGTCTCGCCTTCCACATAATACGGCTCATTAGGAAAACGGCGGCGCAAACTGCTGTAAGCGAACAGATTACCGATGCCGCCTTCGATGTCCACCCAGCTGTCCTGGCGGGTAGCGCCGGTCCAGTGGCTCACCGTATAGTATTTCTCCTTCCGGTCGGTGAGGTAGAGTGCCAGGGCCTTGAGCATCCGCCCGCGTTCGTGAAAGGTCATCCGGCGCAGCGCCGGGCCACCTATTTTGCGCCCATACTCGAGGATAGCGGCGTAGTCCAGGCCTTCGCTGCTGGCAGTACCGAGCAGATCGCCGGTGAGGGCGTGGTATTGGGGAGATCCCTCGCCGGCACCGGGCTGCCAGCGGTCGAGGACGTAGTTATTTAGTGGTGGCATGGTGGATAATTAGGGATTAGATTTCATCCATGGAAACCATTTCCAGTTGAAAGTTTTCTTGTCGTGCTCTGGCGACAATCTTTTCCAACTTAGCGGATTGCTCGTCATCAAGCCATTCTTCGCCACATTGTTGGCAAACATAGGCAGGCACTTTGCGCACCACTACGACACCGGATTGAAGATCGATACTGAAAGTAGTGGTACCAGGTTTTACCTGACCGCTACACAAGGGGCAAATGGATGGGATATGTTTCATTTTTTCTTAGTCTTAAAATCGGATTCAAAAATGTCCAAGTCTGGTTCGTAGGCGGTTATAACATAAATTATCCCCAGTGTTTCGTCGAAAGCAGCTACGACATGAATGGGACGGGAATCAGAAAAACCCAACAACAAAACGCTTGGAAAAGGGCGATCGTAATCATATACTTGAATAATTTCCCCATCTTTCATCGCCCCTAATATTTGTTCCCTGCGGATGTTACGTAGTAACATTCTTTCCAGTGTATGCTTGCGCCAGACAATGTTGCACTCATGCAGTGCTTGTTGAAACAAATTAGTATCAAAAGGAAAATCCATGAAATTCTTTAGGCTTTACTAATTTTCATCATTTTTGTAAGGCAGACCTTACAGGAATGTTTTCACAAAAATACGCATAAATCAACGTCTCACTGGCCAACCCACCCGGCCTTTTTTATCCGTCTTACCTGATAAACACTAGACATATGCGCATCTGCTGCCTCTTTCTTTTTGCCGGAATATTGCTTATCCGCCCTGTTTTTGCCCAGTCGGTATCCATCGGTCTGCGGGGCGGATTGGGCTAAGCCTGCCACCAACGCTACTTTGACCGCGACTACGACCGTTCCTTTCCGTTAAAGCCGGTAGTCGCTGCCGTACTTGGTGCAAATATAACCGTTGGCCTGGACGCCCACCTGGCCCTGGAAGTGGGGCTGCAATATGAAGGGAAAGGTAATATGCGCTATGCCGTGAAGAATCAATACCATTACGTCAGCCCTATTTAAGCCATTCATCGGTTCCCACCCTTCTTATTACCGGCGTTTGCAACATTTTGCCCAAATTTGCGTCTTCTTTCGCCCTTTAAAATCTGCATGCGCCCCTCCTGACTGTTCAGCGGGGGCTGCCTGACGCTCGATTTTCCGTCTGCTTCACTATGCTCGATCTGTCTTTTTCTTACCCCGCCTGGTTCCTGATTTTCTGTGCGTTGCTGGGCCTGGGCTACGCTTTGCTGCTGTATTTCCGGGATACGACTTTTCGCGACCAGGCACCGCGGCTGCACGTCGCGCTGGGCGTGCTGCGCTGGCTGACGGTGACTATTCTGAGCGCCCTGTTGTTGTCGCCGATTCTGAAAAACCTGGTCACCGAAACCAAAAAACCCATCGTGGTCCTGGCGCAGGACCAATCGGAAAGTGTGGCTGCCGATTTGCAGGGTCCGGCCCTGGAACAGTACAAACAACAATGGCAGGCCCTGCGGGATGGACTGGCCGAGCAATACGAAGTACACGAACTCGCTTTTGGCGACAAGGTGCGCGAAGGCGTGGATTTCGATTTTAAAGACAAGGTGACCAACCTCTCCGAAGCCTTGCGCGCCGTGTACGACCTCTACGGCGGTCAGAACCTGGGCGCGGTGGTGCTGGCTTCCGATGGGGTGTATAATGAAGGCAGCAATCCCGCCTATTCCGATGCCCCCCTGGCCGCGCCGGTCTACACCGTGGCCCTGGGCGATCCCACGCCCAAGAAGGACCTGCTTGTCAAGCGGGTTTTTACCAATAAACTGGCCTATTTGGGGGATAAATTCACCATGCAGATCGATGTGGCCGCTACCAATTGCGCCGGCGGGCAAACGGTGCTGACCGTGAGCAAGGTGACCGGCGATCAGGTCCGCCAGATCCAGAGCATCCCGATCAATGTGGCGGGCAACGACTTTTTCAGCACCAGGGAAGTCCAGGTGGAGGCCGACCAGCCGGGTGTGGTACAGTACCGGGTAAGCCTAAGCAAACTGCCCGGCGAAGCATCGCTGGCGAACAACAGCCGCGAGGTGCTCAGCGATGTGCTCGATGCCCGGCAAAAGATCCTCCTGCTGGCCAACAGTGCACATCCCGACCTGACCGCCCTGCGCCAGACCCTGGAAATCAACAAGAATTACCAGGTCAGTCTGGCTTACAGCGGTGATGCGGGTGTGGATGTGGGTAAATTTGATTTCGTGGTGCTGCACAACCTGCCTTCGGCTACCAACGACCTGTCCGGGATGCTGAATACGCTGAACGACAAGCGGGTACCCCGGTTGTTTATTGCGGGTATGCAGGCGAATTTTGCGGCTTTGGCCAAAGCCCAGGGACTGGTCAATGTGCAAAGCGACGGCAAACAAAGCGATGAGGTGCAGGCCAAGGTTTCGCCGCGATTCGCCGCTTTTTCCCTGGCGCCGGCCGTGCTGGAGGAATTACCGCGTTTCAACCCGATCACTTCGCCCTTCGGCAATTTTTCGGCAACGCCGCAGGCGCAGGTGCTGCTGTATAAGCGCATCGGCAAGGTCGACACCGACCAGCCGCTACTGGCCGTGGGCGAAACCAACGGCGTGAAAACCGGCGTTTTTCTCGGCGAGGGCTTTTGGAAATGGCGCTTGTTCGATTATCTGCAGCACCAGAACCACGAGATCTTTGATGAACTGGTCGGTAAAACGGTGCAGTACCTGTCGGTGAAAGAGGACAAGCGTAAGTTCCGGGTCAATATCGACAAGAGTATTTTCAATGAGAACGAGGCGGTCACTTTCGGGGCGGAACTGTACAATGATAACTACGAACTCACCAACGACCCCGATGTGGCCATGAGCATTCGCAATGGCGCCGGTCAGGAGTTCACCTACACCTTTAATAAACTCGGCAAGGCCTATACGCTGAATGCCGGTATCCTGCCGGTGGGCGACTATACGTTCAAGGCGGCCACCAGTTTCAACGGGCAGGCCCTGGCCTACGAAGGCCGGTTCCGCGTACGGGCCATTCAGCTCGAACTGTTTGAAACGGCGGCCAATCATGGGGTACTACGACAATTAAGTGATAAATTTGGCGGTGAGATGGTGCTGCCCGCCGACCTGGCCAGCATTGCCGAAAAAATAAAGAACAAGGGAACGGTGAAGCCGGTCGTTTACCAAAGCATCCGCACCAATCCGTTGATTAATTTGAAGTGGATCTTTGCCCTGCTGGCCGGCCTGCTGACCGTGGAGTGGTTTTTGAGGCGGTACTTCGGGGCGTATTGAAGTTTGCCGGGAATGGAGATTTCAGGTGGGGAGGTTAGAAAATTTTCCTGCGGAATTTTCTAAACTCCCCACTTGAAATCTCATTTACAAAAATGGGTTGAGTGGGGTATATGGATTGTTTGTTTAGTATCAACCCTTAATCAACCGCTACCCAGTTCCCCAAGGTACTGAAAATCAACAAAATACGACACCATCATGTCCCCCTCCCTTTGGGGGGAGGGGTTAGGGGTGGGGTTATTTAACCTTCCTTCCCATGCGCAAAATTTTTACGCTACTACTACTCGCCTTCCTGCTCGGCCACCTTTCCGCCCAATCCACCGCCTACGTCATCAACGCCGGCCCAACGCTGGGCTCGCAAAAATGGGACAATGGCGGCGAACGTCAGGTACTGTTCAAATACCACGCGGCCTTAGCGATCGAGTCGGTCAATAATGAAGAGGATAAGAGCGCGGGTTTTTTACAGATCGGGTACCACGTGAAAGGCAGTGCCAATCGTACCAATTTTATCTTTAATAACGGTGGTGGTGGGACGGTCACCCGGGAATATCGTTTCAACAACCTGTCGCTGGCGATCGGAGCCAAACAGAAATTCCCGTTTGGTACGAATGGTGCGCGCTATTTTTACTTCGGTGCGCTGCGCGGCGATTATACCCTGAGTAGCAATATCAAAGATCTGGGCGACGAATATGGCTTGAACTTTATTAATGTCTATGATCCACAGGATCAATTCGTGAAACGCCTGATGTTCGGTTTGTCCATCGGTGGTGGCCTGCAATTTGCTTTTAGCGAACTGATCGGCGGGCAATTTACCCTGTCCGTTTCTCCGGACGTCACCAATCAGTATCGCCAGCCCGCTATTCCGAATGTCATCGATCCGTATGGCGGTGGAAATATTACCATCCCGGAACGTCGTATTCGCAACACGACCGTCGAGCTATCCTTCGGACTGCGCTTATTGCGCAAAGTGGAAATAGTGGAGTAAGAGGAAGCCATCCTCGGCATAACTCATAACTTATAACTCATAACTTCCTCATGTCCCTAGTGACCGAATTCAACGACTACCGCGCCCGGATGAACGAGCGCATTCTGGCGCATGACAATAAGGTAATCAAGCGCTTCTGGAGCCTCGACAACCAAACCTATCAGGAGGGTGCTTTGCCGGTCAAAACCAAAGAAATGCTCGGTCTGGTGGCCTCCATGGTGCTGCGCTGCGACGACTGCATCAAATACCACCTCGGTAAATGCCACGAGCTGGGCATCGACACGGATGAAATATTCGAAATATTCGCCGTCGCCAATATGGTCGGCGGCTCCATCTGTATTCCGCATACGCGGCGGGCAGTGGAGTACTGGGAGGAACTGGCTAAAGGCTGATGAAGTTACCACGCGCTACCGCACTACCGTTACGCTGCCCTTGTACTCCACTTCTTCCTGATCAATAAAGCGTACGGAGGCGTAAAAAGTAAAGACACCATTTACTTTATCGCCCTTGTAGACACCGTTCCAACCCAGATTGGGCTCGTTCAAGGGAATGTCGCGGGCTTCGAAAATCAGGCTGCCCCAGCGGTCGTATACCCGCAGCAGGGCGATGTTGAACGCCGCCGGGCCACCGAACAACGTGAAGTGATCGTTCGGATAGGGCTTGTCCGGTGCGAATACATTGGGCACATAAATGGGCCGGTCTTTTTCCACCAGAATCCGCACCGTATCGCTGGCCATACAGCCGTCCTCATCGGTTATTTTTACAATATACAACTCGTCCTTTACGCCCTGGATGGTCGGGTCGGGGCAGTCGGCGCAGCTCAATCCGGTGGTGGGCGTCCATTCGAAACTCACCGGCCGGTTAAAAGGAGTAGTCAGGGTAGTCACGTCGACGGAAAAGCCCAACGCGAGGGTGGTGTCCATGGGCGTAGCCATCACCGTCACCGGCGGTGGCTGCTGGATGGTGGCCATTACCGAATCCACACAGCCCGCAGCATCCCTGACGATGACCCAGTAATCGCCGGCCGGCAGTCCGGTCAGCGGAGAGGCGGAAACGAAAGTAACCCCGTCCACACTGTACTGGTAGTTTCCTTTGCCGCCGACACCCAGCACATCGATCTCGCCGGCCGGTACGCCGTTGCAGAGCAGATCCACCACGGCCAGCAGGTCGATGCTGACCTCAGCCGGTTCGATAATGCTCACGCTGCCGGTAATGGTGCACTCGTTGCCGTCGTAAACGGTTACACTGTACGGACCGGGCCCCAGATCACTGGCCTTTTGCGCCGTCTGTCCATCCGACCACGTGTAGGTAAAATTACCCACGCCGCCCGAGGGGTTGGCCTGTGCCATGCCGTCATTCGCGCCGAAGCAGGAAATGTCCAGGGTATCCAGGCTGAGGGCCAGCGGCGGATTGTCAGTGACGGTCACGTTGAAAGTGCCTTCGCAAAGCACGGCATCTACGGCCTGGATGGTGTAAGTGCCGGCGGCGAAACCGCCCTGCATGTTTTCGGGGATGAAGCCATTGCCCCAGTCGAATTGCACGGGAGGTTTGCCATTGGTAACGTTGAGGGTAATAATGCCGTCGCCGCCGCCGAAGCACAGCGGCTTGGTCACCGCCGATTCGGCGGTCAGGATACGCTCCTGCACGTCGATGGTCAGGTCGGTGGAGCAGTCGTTGGCGTCTTTGATGACCAGGCTGTACAGGCCGACGCCCAGGTTGCTCAACGTATTACTCGATTGGAATGGCCCGCCGTCCCAGCTGTACTGGTAAGGCGGCGTACCCATGGTGATGTTTTCAATCCTGATCTCGCCGTTGGCGGTCCCGTTGCAGTCGGGTGCGGAAACGACGGTGTCGACTACCACGTCCGGGTAGATCAGGGTATTTTGAATGGCCGTCACTTTACAGCCGAGGTTGGTCTTCACGGTCAGCACCACCGGGTGCTGGCCGGGTTCATTGAACTGCACGGTATGCGGTCCGGGTCCGGTGGCGGTCTGCGGCTGCGCATCGGCGCCGAAACTCCAGTTCCATTCCGTGATGCTGCCGATGGGAAAGGTGGATGCATCGAGTACTTGTACGGGGGTGCCCAGGCAGACGGCGGCGGGCACGGTGGTGAACTGCGCCTCGGGGCCGAGGAACTCGCCGCTGCCGCCGAATTCCAGGTTGAAGCCATTGCCCGTAGACGTAAAGTTATTGATCACCAGCGCGTACGATTCGCCGGCCACCATGTCGTAGGGCGCCACCCAGGCATTGTCACCGGGGTCGGTACAGCCCGCATCCTCGCTGACATCGCCGTCGCCGGCCCGCAGTCCGGTCGGTCCCATGCAGGGGCTGGGGAAGACATTGTCGCCGGCGGCATTGCAGCGCAGCACCAGTTTGCCCTGGCAATTACCGATGCCGTTGGGCAGCCGGTACAGCACGAAATCCAGGTCATCGGCCACGTTCAGCGGGGTCAGGGTGAACTCCAGCGTACCCGACTGGGAGCAGGTCCACACAAACCAGGTCGAGTTGGTTTCGTAGTTGCCCGGCACACCATTGGAGAAACAGGCGGCATCCGACAGCTCCGTGATGTTTTGTCCGGCGCCCGTTACTTTCTGCACGACAAAAGAGGATTTGTCGCATAAAATTGAAGACTCCGGGCAATCGGAGGTTGGTTCCACCGGCGGGTTGTAGTTGTTGATGCACAGTTGAAAAGTTCCGGTCTGGCCGCCCTGGCCCTGGATCCGGATGAGGTAAGTAGATCCGACAAACAGCCCACCCTGATAGGCCTCCGCGACGTGGGAA
>JBKJKS010000553.1:0-9333 GCA_046597295.1 Saprospiraceae bacterium | reverse complement strand
CACGCAAAGGACTGTCCTGAAATACCCTCCGTTACGCGGCTGGGGCCCTGCATCGCGCGGCCTTCCAAGATCATCTGCATTGGCCTCAATTACGCCAAACACGCCCTGGAAAGCGGCATGGCCCCGCCCGAAGAGCCCATCATTTTTTTCAAATCGACCACTGCACTCTGCGGCCCCAATGATGATTTGATCATTCCAAAAGGCAGCGAAAAAACCGACTGGGAAGTCGAGCTGGCCTTCGTCATTGGCAAGCAGGCCAGCTACGTAGCAGAAGCCGATGCCTGGGACTATATCGCCGGATATGCCCTGCACAACGACTACAGCGAAAGAGCTTTTCAATTGGAGCGGGGCGGACAATGGGTGAAGGGGAAAAGTTGCGATACGTTTGCGCCGCTCGGCCCTTATTTAGCCACGCAAGAGGAGATCCGCGACCCGCACAACCTCACTTTGTGGCTGAAAGTCAATGGCGAGACCATGCAACATTCCAACACCGCCGATCTGATCTTCCGTCTTCCGACCCTCGTCAGTTACGTCAGCCAGTTTATGACCCTGCTGCCGGGCGATGTTATTTCCACCGGCACCCCTTTCGGCGTCGGTATGGGCTTAAAGCCCCCACGCTATCTGCAGCCGGGCGATGTGGTGGAATTGGGTATTGACGGCCTGGGCGTGGCCAGGCAAAAAGCCGTGGCGTATGCCGGTAAACGTTAGTCTTGTTTACTCCCGGCAATGGTGATTCCCAGCCCGCCGTCTATTCTGAACGCCTGGCCGGTACAAAAGCCGCCATTTTCGCCGGCGAGGAAAAGAATCAATGCCGCCACTTCTTCCGGCGTCCCGATCCTTTTCACCAAATGCATGTCGATGCATTCCTGATACACGGCTTCCGGGTCGGGCGAAAGTTGGATGGCCTCCCGAAGCATCGGCGTATCGATGGTGCCGGGACAAACGGCCACACAACGGATCTGCGGGCCATAATCTACGGCGATGCTGCGGGTCAAACCCAGCAAGGCGGTTTTAGAAGTGACATAGGGCGCCACCGTTTTTTGACTGATAAATGCCTGCACGCTCGAGACATTGACGACCACCCCGGCCCCTTTTTGCTGCATAAAAGGAATGGCGTGCTTGGCACAGAGGAAAGCGCTTTTTAAATTGACGTTCATCACCAGGTCCCATTCCTCCTCGCTGGTTTCCGTGACCGATGAATAGCGTTGAATGCCGGCATTGTTCACCAGTATGTCTATGCTGCCAAAGGTTTTTACGGCTTGCTCCATGGCTTGGTTGACCTGGATTTCTTTTGACACATCGCAGGAAATAAACAGGGCGTTGGGGCCCAATTCCAGGGCCAATTCCTGACCCATTGGATCTACATCCAGTATGACCACTTGGGCTTGTTCCCGGTAAAAAGCTCGGGTGCATGCCTCGCCGATGCCTTTTGCGCCGCCGGTGATGAGGATGGTTTTTTGTTTAAAAAATGAAAGTGCCAAAGTGTGGTGATATTTCTGTGAAAAGAGGCTGATTCTTGCTCACTATTTGGCACGTCCAAACTCGAAGATCAATCTTTGCCGTTGTTGAGCGTCCGCGCCAACAACAACGGCAGGGCGAAATGCCAGGTATTATCTCGTTGGTTTTCAACTATTTAGCCGGCACTTTTTCTAAGTACCCACTCCGCCGCTGTTGTTGGCGAGGACGCCAAACAACGGCAATCTTCATAATTCGTTCTCATTTAAAAGATTAATAAAGGCTTGTTTATCAGGCAGTACAGTTTGGTATTTACTGGCAAAAATCTGGTCATTGTCCAAGGGCAAGGTTATTTCTACCAAGGTTTGGCTTTTGTCTTTGCAGAGTATAATGCCGATGGTTTTGTTTTCGTCGGGTAAGCGCACAAAGCAGCTTCTATTTCGTAGAAACTGCGTTCTTGAAGGTTTTTGATGCGCATGAGTTTGAGGGAGTGTGACCAGGACAAAATGAATTTCCGAGACGATTTCTCGGAAATTGGGATGCGAGTAGATTTGGAGGAAGCCTGTGGGCCAGCTGGGCATCATCGAATTTATTGGACTTTAAGAACAGTTAAACAATCCTGATTACTCTTCGTTTAAATCCTTTAATTGCTTTTCTATCATAGCTTGTAATTCCTCTCTATTGGGTAAGTACAATTGGTACTTACTCACAAAGAGCTGTGATGAAATATTGTGCATCGCATACCGCACCAACAAATCGTCTTTTTCTTTTGCCAACACAATGCCAATGGGCGGGTTATCACCTTCGGTGTTTTCTTCGTTCTCAAAATAGCCCAAATACATATTCATTTGCCCTACAGCTTCGTATCCTACCTTTTCTTTTTTCAGATCAAGGATTACAAAACATTTGAGGATACGGTGATAGAAAACCAAATCCACATAATAATGCGTGTTGCCCAATGTAATGCGGTACTGCCTGCCTATAAATGCAAAGCCTTTGCCCAGTTCTAATAAAAAATGTTGCAAATGATCTATCAAGCGTCTTTCCAGTTCTGTTTCGCTCAAATGATATGGCTCGGGTATTTTTAAAAATTCCAGAATGTAGGGTTCCCTAATCAGATCGGCTGGCTTTTCGAGTATTTGCCCTTGTCTTGCCAATTGCAAAATGCCTTCCTTGTCTTTTGACGCAGCCAAACGCAAAAACAAGGACGATGCTTTTTGGCGTTTTAGTTCGGTTGTACTCCAGTTTTCAATAAGCGTTTGTTGCTGATAAAATGAACGTTCCAACGGGTCGTCTATTTTTACTAATTCGCAATAATGTGTCCAGCTCAATTTGTGCGGAAGCTCCTCACAAATTGGGAAACGCTGATAAAACAACCGCATATAATTCAGATTGGAGCGGCTAAACCCTTTGCCGTGCTTTGCGCTTAAATCTTTTGCCAGCGTTTCAAGAAGAGATTTGCCATATTTTGCCTTCGCCAATCCACCTTGCTCAAACTCAACAATGTACTGCCCGATATGCCAATAGGTTTGTACCATGGCCGTATTTACAGCTTGCACGGCACTTGTACGCCCTTGCTCATACCGGGCAGAAATTTGAGTTACTAAACTTTGGTAGTGCTGGCTTACATCTAATATTTCCATAATTAATTCATTTACCAAGGTTATTTCCGGTGCGACGCCAATGCCAAACCCCGTATCCCAGCCTCCATTTTAGTAATATGCCAGCGCCCAAGATTAGCCGCAAAAACCTGATCCATCTGCTCGCCGCCAAAGGCAATATTGGTCGGATTAGACAAGGTATGGGCTTCCCAATCATCTATCCAGACGGTAACCGACTGATCAGGCGCAACTTTGTAAATCCGGTTGGGCGCGTAACAGGAAACGTACAGGTTGCCGGCGGCATCGAAGGCCAGTCCATCCGGCACGGTTTCGGGCAGGGTGCAGACAAGCGCCCGTTCGCCGGCCTTGCCATCCGCCTCCATCGCAATTCGTTCTACGCCTGGCAGGAAAGACACCGCCACATACAGGTGTTTTTCTGCGGGGCCCAACGCCATACCATTGGCAAAATTAAAGGGGCCTTCGTGCCAGATTTCTCCCTGGCCTTCCGGGCTAAACTTTAAGATTTTGCCATTCACCTGCCGGAAAGCCCCGCTTTCACTGACGTACAGGTTGCCGGCCTGGTCAAAAACCGCATAATTGGGAATATGGAAGGCATGACCGTCGGCCCCCGCTGCAAAGCGTTCCAATTGAAACGTTTGAAGATCGAGCCGCCAGACACATTTTTTACCCAAATCGCAGATCGCCAGCCATTGAGCGCCCGGGCTAAAGGCGATTCCCAGAATGAATCCACCGGTATTGGCCACTTCCTCTATGTGCCGGCCATCCGGGGAAATGCGGTAAATCTGCCCGGCTTCTCCGCCGGCCCAGACACTGCCGTCCGGGTGCACGGCTACACATTCCGGGTGGTCGAGACCATCGGCGAAAACGATAGATTTTGCTAACAGTGGATGCATGTTATTTAATGTGGCCAATTAGAGGAATGTGGCCAATGTGATGAATGTGATCAATGTGGCCAATTAGAGGAATGTGGTCAGTGGTTATGAAAAATCTCCTTCAAAACCGGTGGCTTCGAGGTGGGTGGTCACTATTTCGCCGGCCTCCAAGCGCAGCCATTCCCCGGCATCAATGCCTTCCTGCGGATTGGGACGCCAGCGATTGGTCCAGGGTTCCAGCGCAACGGCATAGGCGCTTCCCCACCAGGGAGCATCCTGATGGCCATATCGTTCCAGCCAGTACCATAAACATTTAAAAATCCGCGCATCCCAGCGGACCGCAAAGCCGACGTTTTTTGCTTCGTTTTTCAAGGCATAATAAGCCTGGTCGTCAAAATCATATAAATAAGCCAAATCGCTGTAAGGCGCCGCCGATTCAGGATGCACGATACTGGCATCGTCTGCTTTGCCCTCGATACTGAAGGCTTTAGGAAATTCCGTCTCTGTACCTGGCTTAAACCGGCGGTTGGGCGGCATGAGCGGTTCGGCTAAAAAGGCGCGGGCGTTCGTATAGATTTTCGCTCCCTCCTTCAAAAATGGCAATCCGAAGGCAATGTGCTGCCCCCACACCAAATCGAGGTGGGTGCGGGCCTCATTGGTCAGTTTTTCAGCAATAAAAAGGGTTGCTTTATCCGCTTCTAAGGTCAGCACTTTTTCGATCAAAATGGGGACCCGCAGGGGCCGTGTCCATAACTTTACCGATACGCGTTCGGGGGTGTTTTCCAGAATGGCGTACTGCCAGGGCGTAAGGGAGATTTCACCATGCTGCCCCAGGGCGGCGCCCCGGTAATGCATGGCCGGACTATTGGGTAGTATTTCCTGCCAACCGCCATAGTAATAATCCTCAAACTGGTTGTCGGTGCCGCGTTGTTGTGAAAAATCCTGGTTCGGATTGAGGATGCCTTTGCCCAGCCGCAGCATAAAATCTACGTCTTTGGGCTTGTAGCGAAATTCAAAAATATCGCTGCCGCGCCCGGCCAGTATGCCGATGCGCAGGAAGTCGTTTTCCATCCAGATAACGGGCATTTTCTTATACGTCCATTCGTCTGCGATGGTGCATTTGCCGGTCGGGAATGACAGTTTGGTATACACGGAGATAAGTGATGATGTGAGCTATTCCCTTTCCAGGGCCTGCAAAACGCCGCGCATGTACCCGAGCGCATAGGCTTTCCCGGCGTGCCAGGGGGCATGACAACTCATTTCAGGGGTATGATCCGGAATAATTACCCCATCATAGTTGTTTTTCTTTAAAATGCGCAGCGCCCGCACCATGTCAATATCGCCTTCATCCACAAAAGCTTCCCGGTAGCGCGGTACTTTGCCCAATACATTCCGGAAATGGATGTAACCGATATTGCCGGCAGCCGAATGTTTGTCCAGTAGGTCGTACAGATTCCCATCGGCCATTTCCTGCAAGGTACCCATGCAAAATTCAAATCCGTTGGCAGGGCTGTCGGACACGGTCAACAGCCGTTCATATTCGGGGAAACTGTGGAACAACCGGGCGGTTCCCCGCATTTCCGCCAAGGGTGGATCATCGGGATGTGCGACCAGGCGTACACCGCATTCTTCGGCAACGGGCAACATCTCCTGTAGGAATGCCCGCAGCCGCTCCCACATTTCCGCCCGCGAAACGGCCCCCATCGTACCGGTTGGTGCTGCTGTATCGTAGGTCATATTCCAAACCATGCCGTTCGGAATCGGCGTATGGATATCTACTTTCTGCTCGTCGAATACCACGGACATCGCGTCGCCGCGTCCCTCCGGTCCACTCGACCAACCCCAGACCCCGGCGAGGCTAAAGTAATAGCCCATCACCGGAATACCCGCTTTGCCAATGTTCCGAAGCATCCATTTTAAATCCTCCATTTGCTGCTGCCGCTTCGGGCCATCCAGCAGAATGTCATACCAGTGTGCCGGATCGAAGTTTTCGATGGCTGCCCAGGTTAAGCCATGCGCTGCCATTTGCTTTTTTATAGCCAACAGGTCGTCCAGTTCCCATAGTTTCCCTTCATTGTGGGTGATGCCCCATCCGTTGAGGTAGTTTTGCGTCAGGGTCGGGCTGTCGCCGCCTTTTACATAATCAACCAGTTGTACAACAATATGGGTCGCGCCACATTGCTTTGCAAAGCGAAAATTGTGGTCATTCAACAAGCTTTTGTACAGCCCTAAGCCGAGTTTTGTCATGTTCCAAAGGTAGGATATTTCCAAAATTCACACCCGCCGGAATCGGGCAAAACGCTGGGAAAGAAACTACCTTTCCCAGCGTTTTACACTACATCCGGAATATGAAAGACTTGATGATAAAATACTGCTTGGTCGTTGTCCTGTTTCTGACGATAACCGGTTACTTCTCTGCCTGCAAGGATGAAAGCGATGACTTTACCGCCGGCAATTTTTATCCAATAGACCCCACGCCGCACGACACCATTGTTACGCCCATAGATACCACAATGCCTCCCGCGGAGGTGTGCTGGGAATTGCCCATCATGGTCACCAAAGCGGCCGATTTCAATCAGCTTTTTACCCGGTTCAGCGGCTGGACAGGCGGCGACGCAACTTATTCCATTCCACTGCCGGACGGGCGTAAAATGTGGCTTTTTGGCGACAGCTTTATCGGCACGGTGAAGGCTGACAGGAGCCGGGTTGGCAATAGTTTTATGCGAAACGCCATCATGATACAGGACGGAAATCAAATGAACACCTTGATGGGCGGCGCAAGTGCTTATTTAACGCCGAATGATCCGGGATGGTGGTACTGGCCGGGCCACGGCCTGGCCCATGGCGATACCTTGCAGGTCGTCTTTTTTGGTTTTAAATCTACGGGCAGTGGCGCCTGGGATTTTGCCTACGCCAGTGTGGATGTCGTCACCTTTCTTTTGCCCAATTTTACGGTGCTTTCCATTGAACGAAAAGTGACCGACCCGCCCGTCAATTATGGCGCCTGCGTGCTGGAAGACGGCGGCTATACTTATTTATACGGATCTGAAAAGGTGGGGCTTAATAAATTTTTACACGTGGCCCGGGTGCCCGGGAAGAACCTGAACAGTGCCTGGGAGTATTTCAACGGAACCGGTTGGACGACGGATCCTGCGGCAAGTGCCCGGGTATTTGCCAATGTTTCCGATCAATTCTCGGTGTTTAAAAAAGACAGTCGGTATTACCTGCTCACGCAACACCATATCCTGGGCGGCGAAATTTACATCTATGATTCCAATAACCCGGCGATTGGTTTTGACCATAAAAAACTGGTGTATTGTACCCCGCAATCAAACTCAGGCAATCTTTTTACTTACAATGCTTTTGCCCACACCGGGTTTTCGGACAGTGATGGATTGTTGGTCTCCTACAACGTCAACAGCTTTGTCTTTGCCGATTTATTTCAAAATGCCGACAACTATCGCCCCTATTTTGTGCGGGTAAAAGGTTGGGAGTGAGCGAATCCAGCACCATGAGATATTACCTTCTACTTGCCTCCGTCCTGTTTGTAGTTGCTTGCAGCATAAAACCAACCGCTGGTAGCTCCATAAACGAACTCAAATACACCGTAACGGCTGCGCCGGAATGGACGCAGCTCTTTCGCCGGCAATCGGGATGGTTCGGAGCGGACGGGGTTTTCTCCATTCCACTCAGTGGCGTTGACAAGGTGGGAAATATCGGAAACCGGGAAACGCTGCTCTTATTCAGCGATACTTATATTGGGGAGGTAGAGGGCAACAAGCCAAAGCCCGGCAACAAAATGGTGAACAATACAGTAGCCATCGTGCAAGGCAATACCGGTCATGCCGACAGCATGCAGTTCTTTTATAAACAGGGTAGCCAGGGAGCGCCCCAAACCTTCTTCGTGCCTGCCAGCACCAACGGAAAGAAGGAGCATTTCTGGCTCGGCGACGGTTTTGTCAACAAAGCACTGCGCAACACGCTCTACCTGTTTGCCTATCACATTCAAATAACCGGGGAAGGGGTGTTCGATTTCATAGAACCGGACGTTTCCATTATAGCCCTTCCAGCGGGTAGCCGGCCGCCGTTTCCGGTACAGCGCCAAATCAAAACGCCCCTGCACATCAATATTCCCGGAGTCGGAGAAGGCAACTTTGGCGCCGGGGTTCTGGTGAATACAAAATGGGCCGGAGCGCCGCATCCGGACGGATTCGTCTACGTCTATGCCTGCCTTGGAAAGGATAAAAACCTGGTCGCCGCCAGGGTAAAGCCCAAATACTTTGAAGATTTCAACCGCTGGGCCTACTGGAATGGAAAGGAATGGACGGCGGATATCCAGCAATTGAAGGGAATAACAAACTCGGTTTCGAATGAATTGAGCGTTACTCCGCTAGAAAACGGGAAGTATGCCTTGATCTTTCAGGTACTGGGATTGTCTGACAAGGTCGGTATGCGCATTGGCAACGGCCCGGTGGGCCCTTTCGGAGAAATCCAGGAAATATGGCGCACTCCGGAATGGGATGAAGGCTTGTTTTGCTACAATGCCAAGGCGCATCCCAACCTGTCAAAACCCGGAGAATTGCTGATCAGCTACAATACGATCACCCCCGATTTCTGGAAAGACATCCAGCAGGATGCCTATATTTATCGCCCCAGGTTTATTCGATTAAAATGGCATTGAAATAACAGGTGACTGGAAAGGTTTTTAGCCGTTCCAGCCACCTGTTTTCAACCAACCATTACTTCGGCTTTGCGGTCCAGACAAAGGTCCAGTCGTATATAATGCCGCCAAAAGCAGTCAGGTCAACCGTTTGGGTCGACTCAATTTTCGTTGCATTGGCCACTTTGATCTTGTAAACTTCGGTCTGGATATCGGTTGGATCGAAAATACTGACGGCTTTAATAGTCAGTTCCGTTTCAGTCGCATTCAATGTCCAGGTGGTTGGCATGCGGAATCCGTCAAAATCGCAGGTTCCACCACCCGTGCCTGTAATAGCGCCATAATTCAACGCAAATGTACCGTCCGCATTGAAAGAATAATAGTTGTCTTTCTCACAATCAAGGATTTGCTCCGATTCTGGCTCCGATACTGAAAAGATTTTTCCAAGTTTCGACTTCCACTGCCAATCGTACGTGACCAACAGGTAAGCAGCGCTGGGTTCCGTTGTAATAATGAAATCGGCGCTTCCTTTCTGCCCTTTAGCGTCTTCTGCTTCAAATTTGAAACGAATCGGCGTAGAAAGGCCTTCTGCTGACAATACATAAGTGTGCGTGTGGGTCAAATCTGTGTACGTCTCCGTGCCACCAGTGCCAAATGTAGCATCGATGGTTGTGCCTTTGTACTTCGTGATCTTCAACGTTCTCAAACCAGCCGGAGCCACAAC
>JBKJKS010000243.1:0-7318 GCA_046597295.1 Saprospiraceae bacterium | reverse complement strand
TACTCGAACACGGCTTTGTTCCAGGTGATGTTCGTGCCTTGTTTGTTTTTGACCCAGATCAGCAGCGATACCTGCGCTTTTCCGGCCTGGCTGCCGGTCCAGGCGGCCACGGTTTCGTAGAGCAGTGCGCTCCCTTCCTGCTGATCGAAGACGACATCGACACTGGGCGCGGCTACATCGGGCGTCGAACTTTCAATTTTCCCCCAAGCCGGCGGCGCGGACGTCAGCTGAGCAGATGGGAGGGTGTGGAGGCAGGTATGCCCGTTTTCAGGCGTATACTGTGCCGAAAGTTGGAGGGAGAAGAAACTTTGGACCAGCAAGAACAGCGGCCAGGCATACGGGGTAGCAATAGAAGATTTTTTCATCAGGTGGATTTTTTTGTCCGTTATTGTATTGAAAAATCTTTTCGTGAACAATGGCCCACGTTATTTTTCAAACCGTTGATGGGACAAAGGAAGGGCCGCCCCCAACCTGGCGCCCGAGCCTGAAAAAGAACTCCGCGAAGCGACGACGGACAGCGCGCGAAAAAGGCAAAATGCACATGAATTAATAACCAACATTTACATAAATGTGATGCGCAACATTCTATTTTTCAGCGTTTTACTCGCCTGTACCCGGTCCGAACAGCCGACGACGGCCGTTTCGGTACCTGGACCTGCTTCACTGGGCGCCTTGCTATCCGCCGGCCGTTGGATCGACCTGACCTATAGTTTCTCCGACTCGACCCTGTACTGGCCCAACAACAAAATTACTTTCCACCTCGATACCTTATTCCAGGGCACCACCGCGGGCGGCTTTTTCTACTCGTCTTATCAATTCTGTTCGCCTGAACACGGCGGTACCCACCTCGATGCGCCCATCCACTTTGCGCGTGGCCGCTGGACCAGCGATCAAATTCCATTGGATCGGCTACAAGGCGACGCCGTGGTGATCGATGTGTCGGAAAAAGCCCTGCCCAACCGCGATTATCAGGTGAGCGCCGATGATTTTCTGGCCTGGGAAAGCCGCCATGGCCGTATTCCGGATAATGCCGTCGTGCTGCTCCGTACCGGTTACGGTAAGTTTTATCCCGATGCGCGGCAGTATTTCGGCACGACGCAGCGTGGGGTGGAGGCGGTCGCGCTGCTGCATTTCCCCGGCCTGGACCCCTCGGCAGCGACCTGGCTGATACAAAATCGCGCCGTCAAGGCGATTGGGCTGGACACGCCGAGCATTGATTATGGCCAGTCCAAAGATTTTAAGAGCCACCAAATCCTGCTGGACAAAAACATCCTGGTGTTTGAGAACGTAGCCAACCTGGCGCAATTACCGGTGACCGGCAGCTATGTGTTTGCGCTGCCGATGAAGATCAAGGGTGGGAGTGGGGGCCCCTTGCGGATCGTGGCTTGGGTGAAATGATCAGCAGCATATTAGGTCATTTTTATCTTTCACTTCATCCACCCCAAATCAAACTCAAAACCCGGCAAAATATCCCCACCCGACAGGAGCTGATCAAAACCGTTGACGGTTTCCACGGGACGGCCTGCCCGGTAGATTTCCACAAACTGGCCGGGGCGGTCAATATACCAGGCCAGCAGTACGCCATTGGACAGGTATTCTTCCATTTTTTCGCGCAGTACCCTGGGCCGGTCGCTCCGGGAACGGATCTCCGCCACGAATTCCGGAGCGGCCGGTAAAAACCCTTCCTGTTCCTCCGCGGAGGTTGCTGCCAGCCGGTCATTGGAGATCCAGGAGGCATCCGGTGAGCGCACAGCGGAGTTAGACAACCGGTAACCGGTACTGGAGTCGCCGACTAAGCCGGACAGCTGTTTTTCGTTCCATTGATCCAGCTTGGAAGTCAACTTTGTATTGCGGGTGCCAGTATTAAATCCGGTGGGGGGCATCATAATAATGTTTCCTTGGTGGTCGCGCTCAATGCGCAGCGCGTCATTATCCCGGCAAAAGCGGAAAAATTCAGCGTCACTCATGCGGGGCGGAACGGCTATTTCCAGGTCTTCTTCGTGCAGCATGGTCAGAAATTTGCTTCAAAAATAAGGGTTTTTACACAGCTTAAGCTATTTCAATGCTTCCAAAACATTCCCCGAACCGCTCTGTTTGACACGCAAACACCCGCTATGCCACTCTCTATCTTCTGGTTTCGCCGTGATCTGCGCCTGGACGACAATGCCGGGCTGTACCAGGCGCTGCGGGGACCCTTACCGGTACTCCCGCTGTTCATTTTCGACCGGGCCATCCTCGACGACCTACCGGATCGGCGGGATGCGCGGGTAGAGTTCATCCATCAGGCGGTGACCGATCTGCAGCGGCAGCTGGCTGCGCAGGGCAGCACCATTGTGGTGCGCTACGGTCAGCCGGAAGAGGTGTGGGCCGAACTGTTGGCAGAATATCCGGTGGCGGCGGTGTACGCCAACCACGACTACGAACCCTATGCCGTACAGCGCGATACCGCTGTTGCTCATATGTTACAGGCGAAAAATATTCCGCTGCATACTTGTAAGGACCACGTTATTTTTGAAAAAGCGGAGGTGGTCAAGGACGATGGGAAGCCCTACACGGTATTCACGCCGTATAAGAAAAAATGGCTGTCCAAACTGCACAGCCAATGGATAGAAGATCCGAATGCCGCCGGCCAGACAGCACGCACTTCCTTTTACCTGGCGGCCTATCCCAACCAAAAATACTTTGATAATTTACTGAAAACCAAACCATTACCCGTCCCGGAGTTGCAAGCCATGGGCTTTGAGCCGGCGGGCATTCCTTTCCCCGCTCCGGTCGTCGCCCGTGGTTTGATCAAGGGTTACGGAGCCACCCGCGATTTTCCCGGCGTAGACGGCACTTCGCGGCTGGGTGTGCATTTTCGCTTCGGTACGATCAGTATTCGGGAGAAAGCCCGCCATGCCGAGTCCCTGAGCGAGACATATCTCGGCGAATTGATCTGGCGCGACTTTTACAGCCAGATCCTGTACCACTTTCCCCGGGTGGTCGGGCACGCCTTCCGGCCACCATACGATCGCATTCCCTGGCGGTCAGCGCCGGCGGATTTCGAGCAATGGTGCGCCGGTAAAACGGGCTATCCCCTGGTGGATGCCGGCATGCGCCAACTCAACGCCACCGGATATATGCACAACCGGGTGCGCATGGTGGCGGCCAGTTTTCTGACCAAGCATCTATTGATCGACTGGCGGCAGGGCGAGGCTTATTTTGCGCAGAAACTGCTGGATTTCGATCTGGCCAGTAACAACGGCGGCTGGCAATGGGCGGCCGGCTGCGGCACCGATGCAGCCCCCTATTTCCGGGTGTTCAATCCCCTGGAACAAGCCAAAAAATTCGATCCCCAAAACCAGTATATCCGGATGTGGGTGCCGGAATTCGGCACGCCGGATTATCCGCCGCCGATGGTGGAACATGCGTTTGCCCGACAGCGGGCGCTGGAAACGTATAAAAAGGCCTTGCAGGAATAACTCAATCGGCCGCTGCCCGCTGCGGAACAGCGAGCAGAAAGTAGGCGATCACCGCCAGGGTCATTGTTCCGGTCAGCAGGAACGTAGCGCCGGCGCCAAACTGGTACCACACCAGACCGGCTAATGAACTGGCCAGCATCGCGGCGATGCTTTGCAGCCCGGCGAAGGTGCCAATCGCGGTCGCCGTATCCTTTGGATCACTGATGTTGCTGATCCAGGCCTTGGAGATGCCTTCCGTGGCCGCTCCGTACAGGCCGTACAGGAAAAACAGGGCGGCATAAAAGACGGTGCTGCCTTCCAGAGCCATGCCGAAATACACCGTGGCAAACAACAGCAAACCGCCGATGAACACGCGCCGCAGGCCCAATCGGTCGGCCAGCACCCCCAGCGGATAGGCGCAGAGGGCATAGACGAGGTTGTAGAAGATGTACACGCCGATCACGGCCGTATCGCTTCCGCCCGCCTGCTTCATCTGCAGCAGCAGAAAAACGTCGGAGCTGTTGAACAGCGCAAACACCAGCAGGCCCCCCGCCACTTTACGGTACCGGGCCGGACTTTGTTTCCAGTATTTCAGAAAGGAGAAAATCGGCGGCGGCGGTTTGGAAGCTGCCGGCTGGCGGGTTTTGTCTTTCAATAAAAAGGAAGTCCCAACGGCCAGGAGTCCGGGCAAAAAAGCCAGTAAAAACAAAGTCCGGTAATCGCCAGGCTGGTAATGCAGATACAGCAGAGCCAGGGCCGGGCCAGCCACCGCCCCCAGGGTGTCCATGGACCGGTGAAAGCCGAAGACCCGGCCTTTGGTCGCCGGGGTCGCCTCATCGGACAGCAGTGCATCGCGCGCACCCGTACGTACGCCCTTGCCCAGGCGGTCGATGGTGCGGGCAAAAAATATCCAGAGCGGCGCAGCCGATAGGGCCAGCATTGGCTTGGAGAGCGCGCTCAAGCCGTAGCCGGTGCTGACAAAGATGGCCCGCTGCCCCCGGTGGTCGGATAATTTGCCGAAGTACCCTTTGGTGAGCCCGGCCACCGCTTCCGCCACCCCCTCCAGCACACCGATCAGGACGATGGAAAACCCAATGGTTTTTAGATAGATCGGCATCACCGGATACAGCATTTCGCTGGCCATGTCCGTGAACAGGCTGATGATCGACAAGATCCAAACGCGGCGGGAGAGCGGACTACTGGCCAAACCAACCCCTCCCATAATTCTCCAGCCCGGCCTGCTGAAAGGCCTCCAGCTGTTTCAGCAGTCGTTGACGGAGGTAGCCGAGCCGGGGCGTAGCCAGGGCCGGGTGGCCTTTCACCAGCACCGGTTGGTACAGGTTCTGGAACCGGTTCATTTGCACGGCCTGGGTATTGCCCGTCCGTTCGTCCACGAATTGGGTGCTGGTCTTGCTCACGCTGGCCGCTTCTTCCTGGGCCTGGGTAAGCCACAGGTCGCCCAGTGGCAGATTGCCCCGGTACAGGCGGCGGATCTGCAGCAGCGGTTCGTCGGGCCGGTGATCCTTGCGCAGCAGACCTTCCCCGGCCTGTAAGGCGCGGGTCGGTGGATGCACGTTGGCCAATAGGTCATCGGCGGAAGCACCGCCGATATAGGCGGCCCTTATTTTCCAGCCCTCCGGATGAAAAGGGTATACCGGTGGTGGCGGCGTATCTTCTTCCTGGCGCAATCCCTGTTGCCAGCGCGCGGTCGCGGCCAGGGTCGCCCAATGGCTGGATTGCCAAAGCAGGTGTTGAAAGGCGGACTCCAACAGCAGGATTTGGGCCAGCGGCCCCTGGGCCACCAGCAAGGGCTCGCCAGGCAACAGGAGTGTGCCTTCGGGCGCGGCGTTCACCTGCACCCGCAGCCGCATGCGCTGCAGGTGGTTGAGAAAACTTTCCTGAAAAAGATTATGTCCCTGCGCGTCCACCGCCTGGCCCATGCGCTGGATGAAGTCGGGTGAAAAGCGAAACCGGCGCACGTGTTCCGCCAGCAGACCAGCCCCGCAGGCAATCGCGAACGGACCATCGGGCAGGTAGCAATAGTGAAAAATATGTTCTTCCTGGTAGGTGCCGGCCAGCCAGGCCGCCTGGGCGGCCAGCGCGGGACGCAGGTCGGCTAGCCAATCGAAGGAGGCTGCCGGTAAAGCTGTTTCTGTCATGTGGAAGGTTTTTCCAGGAAAATTTGATAGCCGAAAGTAAAGGAAAACAGATTGCCCCCCAGGGCCGGATTCCGGCGACCGAGTCGCAGCCAGTCGTAGCCAACCCGTAGCCGCAGTCCGTGAAATGTTCCTTTGCCAAGCCCCCGCAGGTTGCCGTCCCCCTGGAACAACTTCAGATCAGCGGTCACGGCAGCCATCAGGTGGCCGTCGATGAAATAAAATTCTGAATAATACTCCGGGTTTTCACCTACCAGCGGCGGCGCCGGCGAAAGCGAACCTACATACACACCGACCGAAGGCGTGATGCGCAGCCGGTTATTGTCGAGCAGGTCGCGTCCGATTTCCAGGCCCACGTTTTTGAATTCCGTGCCGTCGCCCTTCAGCCATTGGAAGCCATTGTGCACGACTTGGCGGGTCAGTGCCGGACTGCCGGCTATGCTGCGAAGATCAAAATGCCAACCTTTCCGCCACACGTAAATCCCCACCTCCAGCGCATGAAGACCGCTCAGTGTGCGATCCAGATTACCCGTCCAATCACCATTGGCATAACCCAGGGAAAAACCGAAGCCCCGCTGTCCAGGCTTGCGTATAACCGGGCGCACCGACCGTACATAGTCCGCGAAGCGCGAATCCGGATAACGGCGCAGGAAAGCATCCAGCCGGGCCGCCCATTCTTTTTCGTCCTTGTTCAGGCGGAGCAAATAGTCCAGCTGCAGTACGCAAAACGCTTTTTCTTCTTCGTTCAGCAGGGCTTGCTGCAGGCGGTTGAACAGGTCGAACCGCCGCTCGTACAGCGTCCGGTCAAGCGTTTCGAACAGGCTGTCGGCAGCGGGGGGTATTTTATAGGCTTGCCGTTCCCGCTCGGCGGCATCGAAGCGGATGACCTCGTCAAACATGTTGCCGTAAGCCTCTTCCCAAAAGTAGAACAGCCAGCGTTCGTCCCAGACCAAACCGGCGTAGGTATTATCTTCCAGCCGCGCCAGGGAATCCAGCCACAGGGCGGCGGCGGCCGGATCGTCCGCCGCGAAGGCCATCCGCAGTTCCTGGCGGGCAGCGGCAATACGGGTTGGCAGGGACTGGCCGGTTTGGGCCAGTACCAGGATCGGGAGGAGGCAGCCAGTCAGCAGGGAAAGCAAGCGTTTCATGGGTAGTTGTTAAGTTATATTGCATCCGATATTTCTCCCGTAAATACCTGTACTGCCGGTCCGCAGAGCCACACGTCGCGGAACCCCGTACCGTCCGCCTCGAAGCGTACGGATAGCCGGCCACCCCGCGCCTGGACCTGCGTTTCGTGGGAGCCGCCGGCTACCGGATTGCGCCGGGCATCGGCCAGCGCCGCCGCGGTGACGCCGGTACCGCAGGCCAGGGTTTCATCCTCCACGCCGCGTTCGTAGGTGCGGATGCGCAACCCCGCCGCAGTCGTCTCCACCAGATTGACGTTGATGCCCTGCTCCCGGAAGCGCTCGCCATAGCGCACGGCCCGGCCGGCAGCCACCATGTCCTGCCCGTCCAGCTGATCGACGAAACGGACGTAGTGCGGCGAACCCGTATTGAGGATAAAGGTATGCGCGTCCTCCCGGGCAATGGCGGGTACGTCGGCCATTTTCAGTTCTACCCAATATTCTGTCTGGCGGTCGGTGGATGCCGAAATCTTCGCCTCGTGTGGTCCGTCGATGGCCAGGAACCGGCAATAATTGTTCACCAGGCCCAGATCATGGG
>JBKJKS010000087.1:0-4212 GCA_046597295.1 Saprospiraceae bacterium | reverse complement strand
TTATTGGTTATTGGTTATTGGTTATTGGTTATTGGTTATTGGTTATTGGTTATTGGTGGTACCAGGTCCCGATAACCATTTACTAATAACCAATAACTATTTAACAATGATCACTTTCGGGCCCTTATTCTCCAGATCCAGTCCGACGGGTTCCAGGCTTTCGTCCACCTGCGATTGCATGGATTTGTACATGGTTTCACTTTTAATGGACGTGTATTCCCACTTCAATTCCTTGATCTCCTTTTGCAAACGCTGGATTTCGCGTACGCCCTTTTCCGCAAAGTGGGCATTGGCGATGTATACAATGCCCAGGCTGCCCAGAAACATCAGGTAGGAAAAGTTGTCGAACACGAGGTTGGTCGTGTGTTTACTGACGTTCAGTGCGTTGAGCAGTTTGTTAGCCATTTTTAGGAGTTAGGAGTTAGGAGTTAGGGCGAGCGGGAATAACTCATAACTCATAACTTTTTCATCGCTATCCGCAGCCGGGCACTTCTGGACCGGGTGTTCTGCTGTAGTTCGGTCATGCCTGCTTCGATCGGTTTCTTGGTAATGACTTCGAAAGGCCGGTCTATATTTCCGTAAAAATCCTGTTTGACCACGCCCTCCAGATTGCCGGTTTTCAGGTAGTTTTTCACCAGCCGGTCCTCGATGGAATGAAAGGTGATGATCGCCAGTCGGCCGCCCGGAGTCAGCATTTCGAAGGCATCGGTCAGAAAATCCCGCAGCGCTCCGATCTCGTCGTTTACTTCCATCCGCAACGCCTGGAATACCTGCGATAAATAGCGCCAGCGTTCCCCCATCAAATTCTTTTCGCAGAGTTCCACCAGTTCACCGGTGGTGCGGAAAGGCTTTTGGCTGCGGCTTTGCACGCAGGCCTGGGCGAGGGTACGGGCGTTGCGCACTTCCCCGTATTCGCTGAGTATCCGCTGCAACTCTTCGGCGGTATACGTATTCAGCACATCCGCTGCCCGCGGTCCATCCAGTGTATTCATGCGCATATCCAGTTCAGCCTCAAAGCGATAACTGAATCCGCGTTCGGCCGTGTCCAGCTGGTGGCTGCTCACGCCCAGGTCCGCTAAAATTCCGTGCACGGTGCCCGGCCGGACGACCTCGGCGCGCAACTGTCGTTTCAAATACCGGAAATTGGAATGGATGAAGAGAAAAGCGGGGTGACCGGCAAATTCCGGTTGTTCCGCATTCCGCTGCGCATCCTCATCCTGGTCGAAGGCAAACAGGCGGCCTTTGCCGCGCAGTTGTTTTAATATTTCCCGCGTATGACCGCCGCCGCCGAAAGTAGCGTCCACATACGTCCCTTCGGGTTGGATGTGCAGCGCAGCAATGGCTTCGGTCAGCAGAACGGGTGCATGGTACATTTGTAATTATGAATTATGAATTATGAATTATGAATTACTGCACCTGGCAGCACCCATAACGCCTAACTATTTTAAATCATCCAGCGTCTCCCCTACCCCTTCGTCGCCGCCGCCCATGACCTGGTTGGCGAGATCGGCAAAGTGGTTGGAATCCATAGCGGCCACCACCTGGTGCTGCGGGGGCGACCATATTTCGATACGGTCGTCCATGGCAACCAGAATGGCCTCATCGGAGAGGCCCGCGTAATCCAGCAAAGGTTTTTGTAGCAGAATCCGATCCGCGCTATCGGTGGCAATGGGATAGGCCCCCAGGTAAAAAGAGCGTATAAAGGCGCGGTTGCGGTCGTTGAAGCGGTTGAGGCGGCCCAATTTGGCCGTAATAGCGTCCCAGACCGGTTTGGGGTAGAGCGTCAGGCACGTCTCGAAACCCCGGTTGACCACAAACTCATAACCGCCCTGATCGCCATCGGCCGCCGAAGCGGTGAGTTGACGCAGGAGCGCGGTAGGCAGGCGCAAACGACCCTTGTTGTCAAGGGCGACTGGGTATTCGCCAATGAGTTGCATTACGTGTGGGACTAATTATTTCTGCTCGGTGGCCGAACGGCGCAAGGTGGGTTTCGCCGGACATTCACCGCCACAAATGTAATTACTTTTCCCACATTTTCCCACAAACCAACACGTTTAACTCATTTTTAGTAATATTTTTTTTACAAATCTAAATAAACAATTGATTATCAATGTTTTGAATAAACGGGCTGCTTTCCCTTCAAGCGAAGTGAGCCGATCGGTTTGATGTGGCAAATCGATAAATGATTGGAAGAAGCAATAATCTTCCCAAAAAAGGGCTGAGTATGCGATGAAAAGTAGCGGTCAGTGAAAAATCACGCCGAAAGGCGGGCAGGGTGGAGAAAAGTGGAACTAATTTTCATTTAACAATAATTCAAGATGTAGTTACCTTCGTAGTGCCCTACCTATTCGACCCTACCCCGAAGTTTGAATTCATTGCTTTTTGCGCATCATCCTGGTGCGGCGTGATCTTATTGTCTAACCCATTTTCAACTTTCAATTCGCTATCCCATGCAGTCTATTTTACCCCGTCTTCTCTGTGCCCTGCTGGCCTGCACCTGCGTACCATCGTATGCACAAATTACTATCCCGTATTTGTACCACAGCAACGCCAATAACTTTAGTGGAACCGGTATTGCGGCCGATGAATATCGCGGCACCTTGGGCGTGAAGAGCCACCGGTTCACCTTTCAGGCGAATTTTACCGGCAACAACTTTTATAAAATCAATAACGTCGCCGACAACACAGATAACAACTTCAACTCACCAGCCGGATCGAAAGTGTGGTCGGGCAGCCTCAGTCTGAACACGCAGGGCACAGCATTTGCGTATGGCGACGGGAACGGTGGGGCCGGCAGTTCCCCCGTCACCAGCGGTAAATCCTACACCTACATCTGGCAGGATGTAAACACCAGCAGCGATGCCCAGGCTATTGTCATGGAAACCGATAACAGCCCGGTGAGCATTACATCAGTTTCAGCTACGCCAATGGTACCTACCCCCAGCCAGGCGGTCACCGTGACCGTCACGCTCAGTGCTGCGCCCTCGCCGCAGGAAAAGGTCTATTTGCGATACAGTACCAATGGTTTTACAACCTACGGGACTTTACTGAGCCCGACGACCGGAGCAGGTACTGCTACGCAGACCTTTACGATCCCAGCACAACCCAACAACACTAGCGTCAGCTACTATGTCTTTACCACTACCCTTTCCAGCGGCAGCCTGACCAACAATGCGTTTTTGACGGATCTGGCGACCATTTTCTTCAACAATAACAATGGTTCCAACTTCGCCTACACTTCTTTACCCATCGAACTAACCGCCTTTGGCGCCGAGAAAATCGCCCGCACCGTCCGGCTAACCTGGACGACGGCGACCGAACAAAATAACGATCGCTTCGAGGTGGAGCGCTCCAGCGATGGAACCCTCTGGTCGCTGCTGACCACGGTGCCCACCCAAAACGGCAATGCACGTTATCCCCAGACCTACGACGTGACCGACCAGTTCCCCCGGCCGGCGCGCAACTACTACCGCCTGCGCCAGGTGGACACCAATGGAAAGTCCGCTTACTCCGCCGTACGGACCGTGGAAATGGAGCGTGGGGCAGTCGCGACCATTGCCCCCAATCCGGTGGAAAACGGCACACTGCAACTCAGCCTGCCCGCGGGTATTACGGATGCCCACGTGCGCCTGTTCGACGCACAAGGCCGGCTGCTGCGCAGCTGGAAGTTTGATACGGAAGCGGAGGTAACTGTCCCGCTCGAGCTGACCGGTATTGCCGGGGGGATGCTGTTCCTGCAGGTCAACGGCGACACGCCACTGCGGATAGTGAAAAGATAAAGGGCAAAGGGCAATAGGCAAAGGGCAAAAAAAGCAAAAGGCAAAGGGCAAAAAAGCAAATAGGCAAAACACGATGTCGCCTGTTGCCTCTTTGCCTGTTGCCTCTTTGCCTGTTGCCTTTTTGCCTGTTGCCTGTTGCCTTTTTGCCTGTTGCCCTTTGCCTATTTCCCCCCTACCTGACCACCGTCACGTCGCCCTGGTAGCGTTCGGTGGTACCATCCACCAGCGTTACTTCGATCTGCCACAGGTAGACGCCGGGCAGCACCGCCTGGCCGCGGCTGGTGCCGTCCCAGGCCGAGGCGGCATCATTGGGTAAGGCGTCGCTCACTTCGTGGAGCAGGGTGCCCCAGCGGTCGAACACCCGGAAAAAACGGACCATCTGAATGGCCGGCCCGAAATTGGGTTCCAGCCGGTCATTCTGGCTGCGCGACGG
>JBKJKS010000064.1:0-2586 GCA_046597295.1 Saprospiraceae bacterium | reverse complement strand
GCTTCCAGCAGGTTCTCAAATCGCTTATGGGAAATGGCCCGTTCGTAATCGGGGGCGAACAGCAGCCAGTTGTCGCGGTCGCCGACAAAATTGAAGAACAGGGCAAAGACCAGTAGGGCGCCCACCAGGGCATAGTGCAGCACGCCCCAGCGGATGAACCAGTAAATGCCGATGGCGGCCAGCAGGGCCACGTAGGCAGCGCGGGTGTAGGCGAAGTTGATGCCCACCAGGAGCAGCCCGATGCCGAGCACCAGGAACCACCAGCGCAGCGAATAGCGGCGGTACCAGTAGGTGCCGTACCACACAAAGGGCAGGAACACAGCCAGCAAGCAGGCGTACATGACGTGGTTGCGAAAAAAGGGTCCCATGGCGTAGGCCACGTCCTCAAAGGAGAAGCCGATGGAGGCATGGCGGACCAGTACGGTGCTGACGGCCACCGTCAGCGGCACAAAAAACCACCAGAGCAGGTTTTTGAAGTCGCGTTCCTCATTCAGCATGCGCCCGGCCAGAAAGAAAAAGACCGCCACATACCAGCCTTTAGCGGCCAGGAATTTGAGGGACACAAACACCTGCTGGGAAGTAAATACGCAAACCGTCATCCAGGCCAGGTGGGCCAGCAGGGCCAGCGTAATGGGGTGACGCAGGAAACGCCCGTCTACGCGGCGACCATTCTGGAGCAGCCACAGCAGCCCCACCAGCGTCAGCAGCCACATCAGGGGTTCGGAAGGCAGGTCGGTGCCGAAACCGCCGGGCAAATTGGCTTCCATCGAAATGGGGATGCAGCCCAGGAGCAGAAAGAAGACTTTCCGAAAATCCACCACCGCCAGCCACAGCACCAGCGCCGCGGCGGGCAACAGGAAGAGCAGCCGGATTTCGTAGCGCACCGCCGCCAGCACGGCTGCCGTCAGCACGACCATGAACGCCGCCACCAGCCACCGCTGCGGATGGTCTTCCGGAAAACCGACGATGCTGGAAATTCGGCGAAGCATTTTTTTTTAAATAAGCAAAAGGCAAAAGGCAATAAGCAAAAGGCAAAAGGCTTTTTTTCCCTATTGCCGATCCGCCACCGTTCTGCCCTCCCGTACTTCCCGCCAATCCACCGTGCGGTAGGCATCGGCCAGCAGTACGCCGATCACGGAAAACAAAAAGGCGGCCAGCACCGCGCTCAGCACGATAATGCTGCGCTTGGGTCGGCTCTTGATGCGGGGCGTTTCGGCCACCTCCACGATCTGCAGGGCGGCAATGTTGGTAATAAACGCGGCTTTGATCTGGAAATAGCGCTCCCGGTCGAAACTGAGCTGCTTGCGGGCCTGATAGTGCAGATCGCTCATCACGTTTACTTTCGGCGCGCCTTCATTGAAGTTTTTGACGGACATGTCCCCGGCCCTGCGTTGCCCTGGCCCGAGCAAATGTTCCCGCAAGCGTTCATAGGCCCGGAGGTTAGCCTTGATATAAGCGATGGTATCCCGCGGAATAGCCGGGTTTTTTTCCAGTATTTCCAGGCGACCGCGGGAACGAATGATCTGGCTTTCGGCAGTAGCCAGTTGCAGGGTCAGCTGCTGACTTTGATCGCCGGGGCTGACCAGGTTGTAGTGCCCCATCAAATAGGCCAGGCTATCGGCCAGAAACCGGAGTTCGGTTTCCTTGAGTTTGAGGTTGTCTTCATAAGTGGCCAGCAACTGCACCTGGTTATCCTTGATGAGGCGTTGCACCAGGAAATTGATCCGGTCACGGGCGGCATTGGCCATGGTGGCCGACCGTTCGCGGTCCACGTCTTCCACGCTGAGTTCGATCGCATCATTTTTGTTTTTCAGGGCCGAGTACAGGCTGCGGAAAATCTCGCGCACTTTGTTGGGGCCTTCTTTGGAAGTAGAATCGATGCCGTAATGCTCATAGAGCCGGAACCGGTCGATCATGTAATCCACCACGGCGTTGCCATTAGCGATTTCGGCGACCCGATCCAGGTCACGGTCGGAGCCGAAGTAGTCGGTTACTTCGCCAGCGGAACCGAAAATCAGTTCCGGATTCGCGAGGTGCGCACTGGACGGATAAAAAATCGTGGTCGCCTGGTAGTAGTTTTTCAGGAACAGCGAAAAGACAATGCTGCCGACGAGGGTCACCAAACAAATATTCCGAATTGTTTTTCTCCACCGATAAATCGCCGACAGTACGCCGAGCAGGTTGTCGCGGTTGTTCATACTAGGTTGTTATACTTCACGCTGTGCGGGGCGAAGCCGATTTTGTTATGCTGAGCGCTGCAACGGCCTTCGGTCTGGGGAAGGCCATGTCCGGACTTTGGCAACGCGAAGCATCGTTTGCCGACGCACCAAGCGTCTCAAAAGCCGGAAGGCGGCGCAAAAGTAGGCTTTCGGGCACAGAGTGAACGACCATTACGGTGAAAAGGCTGCCTGCCGGCGCAGGTTGAGCGGAAAGGGGAAGATCACCATCTGCTGAACGGCTGATAAACAGGCATTTAGGGCAGCGCGCCGGATAGAGAAATCAGTTCAGCTTGAGCGGAGCGGCCATGCGGAATTCAGGAATAGCGACTTCAAAAAGTGATTTATCATCCTGGCGGGCCATGAGGTA
>JBKJKS010000598.1:0-20529 GCA_046597295.1 Saprospiraceae bacterium | reverse complement strand
GTCGTGGTCTGTTTTTTGGTCACGCTTCCGCGCTTGCCCTGGACCGTGGTGGTGCTTTGTTTTTTGCTCACGCTTCCCCCCTGCTGGCCGTGTACGGTGGTTTTTTGTGCCGTGTGTACGTTGTTGGTACCCTGCCGGCCGTTTTTGCTGACGTGGGTCACTGTCCGGCTATGTACCACGGTGGAGTGGCTGCGGTGCCCGCTGTACACCCGATGCGCGCGCACGACCCGGTGAGTGGGCACGACATGATAGTGCGCCCGGTAAGGCCGAACCCGGGCCTGGTAAAGCCCCCATGGCCGCGGGCGGAACGGCCGCCAGTAAGGGGGATACATGCCCCAGCGCCAGGGCGACACGTACACCACGTAAGCCGGCCGGTACATATGGCGTACCGACGGCCAGCCCCATACATTCACGACCAGGTAGACCGGCGCCAGGTTGGCTGCCGGACCGTGCCGGCCATCTTTTTTTACGGCCTCTGCTTCGAATGGTTCGGCAATGACTTCCTGGCCGTAGACGTCCGCGTCCCCGACGATCTGCAGCGTAGCGCGCTCGGCGCCGTCCTTTTCGATTTCAATGACCGCTACATCCTGCGCTTCGGAGGCACTGACGGGCACCTGCAACACAATGGCGTGTACGTCGCCATCCTGGCGGTCGATCACCCGAACATAGTCGGTCTGGCCGTCCTCGTTCAGATCCAGGTTGTTCACGTCGTTCCCCTCCGTGTTGAGCATTTTTTCAAAATCTTCCAGCGACTCGGATTTCTTAAAAAGTTCCAGGGCGGCTTCCAGGCTGAAGTGATCGCCCGGCAGCCCGGTGCTGTCGACGGCCTCCACCTCCTGTGCGGACAGGGCGGAAGAAAGCAGCAGGACGAGGAAAGTGGTCAGGGGGAGCATACTCCAGGGTATTTTCATAGCAAATGGTTTTTGATAAAAAATTAAGCGTTGTCAGGTAGCCGTCGCGCAGGGTTGCGGGCCAGGTCGGGTGCGGCGTACCGGGTCTTTTGACTTCCAACGTACGGGATGGTTTATTGAGAAAATTAACCGGCGTATAAAAAATTCGTCTCCCGGCGATCCGGCCGGCAGATCGCGTCTGTAGCCGTACCGGTGCACCGCTGCGTCCGGACGGAGACAAAACGCCCGCTTTCCAGGAATACCGCCGGCGTTCTGCATAAATTTGACGTTGTGTTCAAAAAATAACCTGTCTGTAAGATGCTTAAACTGCTCTTTATTGTCGCCTTTGTCACCACCGGCCTGTATTTGCTGCCATCGTCTTTCGCTGCTATGAAAAATACGCCCCTTCCGGCAGTCGTCGCCAACGCCGGGTCGGCCGCTGCCGTTCTTCCCTCCGCTCCCGACCCGCAACCGGAAGAACTCGGCCAGGTACACTGGTTGCGCGACCTTCAGGCCGGCCAGACCGAAGCGACCAGATCCGGCAAGCCGCTGTTGGTGCTTTTCCAGGAAGTGCCGGGCTGTGCCAACTGCACCCACTTCGGGAACAACACGCTCTCGCACCCATTGATCGTGGAGGCTATTGAAACCCACTTTGTACCGGTGTGCATTTACAATAACCGGGGCGGCCGGGATGCCGAGGCCCTGAAAACTTTTGATGAACCGGCCTGGAACAACCCCGTCGTGCGGATCGTGCGGGCCGATTACCGGGATGTGGTGCTGCGTATGCCCGATTTCAGGACCTCGCTGCCTTTGGTCAACGGCCTGCGCCGGGCCCTGGATCTGACCGGAACGGCGGCACCGCGCTACGTAGAGTTACTGGAGGAGGAACTGCAGGCCCGGGCATCGGGGCTGCAAACGGCAACTTTTTCGATGTCCTGTTTCTGGACCGGAGAAGGCACGTTCGGTGCGCTTCCCGGGGTCATCGAGACTGCCCCCGGCTTTCAGGATGGCCACGAAGTGGTCCGCGTCGTCTTCGATCCGGCGGTTGTCCGTCGGGCCGATCTGGAGGCCCGTACCCAGCCCAAGGGCATGCGGGCCTGTCCAAAAAACGAGGGCTTCCGACCCGATAATGAGCCTAAATATTACCTTTCGAAAACGAACTACCGCTTCGTGCCAATGACCACCCTGCAGGCTTGCCGGGCCAATAGCCTGGTCGGCCAGGGCCAATCACCCGATGGGCTTTTATCTCCCCGGCAGTTGGCCCTGTTGCAAACCGTTCTGGCCTATCCGCAACGCCGCTGGCAAAACATGATCGGCCGCACGGACCTGGCCAAAGCCTGGGCGGAAATCCATCCGTAGCGGTTAGCGGGAAAAGCCTACTTTTCGGCTTCAAACGAAAACCTTATGCCGCTCTGGGCACACATGCTGGTTTGGGTAGGCGGGGCCTACGTCGCACTATGCGCCGTGTTCTACTTCGGACAGGACTACTTTTTTTTCCGTCCCGAACGGCTGCCCAAGTGGTTCATGTACAAGTATCCCTTCCCCTTCACCGAGGTCAACTTCGAGATGGAAGATGGCGGCCTGGTGAATGCGCTGCATTTCCGGGTGCCCAACAGCAAGGGCGTGGTTTTCTACATCAAAGGCAATTCGCGGAGCATCAAGGGATGGGGTAAGTTCGCCAAGGATTTTGTGGGCAAAGGCTACGATTTCCTGATCCTGGACTTCCGGGGTTTTGGCAAAAGCCGGGGCCGCCGGACCGAAGAAATCCTTTTCTCCGACCTGCAACAGGTGTACAAATGGCTGGCTGCGCAGTACGAAGAGGAACAGATCGTGCTCTACGGGCGATCCCTGGGGAGCGGCCTGGCCGCCCGCATCGCTTCCTGGAATAACCCGCGCCTCCTGGTGCTCGATTGCCCATACTATTCTTTCCTCTACCATATTCTGCGCTACGGCTTTCTGCTGCCCATGCGCTGGTTGTTGCGCTACCACATCCGGACGGACCGATTCATCAAAAAAGTCCACTGTCCGATCTTCATCCTGCATGGTACCCGCGACCGGCTCATTCCCTATCGCCAAAGCGAAATGCTGCGCGCGCTGGCGCCGGATAAAGTAACGCTGCTGCCCATCGAAGGTGCGGGTCACAATAACCTGCCCGACTTCCCGGAGTATCATGATTTGCTCTACGATATCCTCCACGAAATGGCGGTCTTGCCGCAGGAGGTGCAGGTCCGAGCGTAGATAGGACCCCACCCCTAACCCCTCCCCCGAAAAGGAGGGGGACCTGACCCTAGTGTTTTCCTGTTGATCAGCAGTACCTTGATAAGGTGGGCTCAGGTGGTCTTGTCTACAAGATGCTTTGCCACATCATACCAGATTATTTTTTCCAGGGCATTGATGGCCTTCACCTCATTTGCTACGAACGTGAACCAGTGAGAGTAATAATCAATCCTTTTGCTAAGGTATTGACAATCAATAATAAACACCACAATGTAGTCCCCCTCCCATTCGGGGGAGGGGTTAGGGGTGGGGTTGCCCAGGCCCTGACAACTAACAGAAAAAGCACCCAACCAAACAAAAAAGGGGTCTTGCAGCTGCGCCGCAAGACCCCCTTTTCTGAGTAGCTAATTGCTTTAATTTTCCTCATTATCGAACGCATCGAAGTCGAACAGCAGCGAGAAGCGCAGGGTGTTATCGAGCGGATTGCGTTGGTTGGTAGTCGGGACGAGATAAGAGAAATTCAGGCCGAAAATGTTATATTTCACGCCCAGGCCGACGCTGAAATACTTGCGGTTGCCCTTGGAATAGTTCTCGTAAAAATAGCCCATGCGCACGGCGAACTGGTCGTCGTACCAGTACTCGGCGCCTGCACCGACGGTAATTTCTTTCAGCTCTTCCTTGAATCCACCGGGTGCATCGCCGAAGGACTTAAACACGCCGCGGACGGAAGAGAGCTCTTTGTAATCCGGGATGTTATTGCCATCGTCATCAATTTCCGGCGTCGGGGTCGGCACCAGCAGTTTGTTGAAATCGCTGGTGATCGTGATCGAGTTGTAGTCGTCCAGATTGAACCGCCAGCCCAGACCCAGGCCCAGATTGGTCGGAATAAAATCGCGCTGGTTGGAATTGGTATAGGTGATTTTCGAACCCAGGTTACTGATCGCCACCCCGAGGGTGAAATCGCTCTTGTTCTTGGTGAAGTTTATCGGGGTTTTGTAAGTCATCGACAGGTCGGCTGCGCCGGCAATACCCGGTTTGATCTCATTGCTGGTACCCGGCACCGTCTGACCATTGGCCAGGTTGGAATAGATAAATTTGGCGCCGACGGCTGCCGAAAAGTTGTCGGTCAGTTTGCGGGCGTAAGCGCCTTCTACCTCGAATTCATTGGGATTGCCCTGCCCCAGTGATTCGCCGTTCTGATCGGTGAACTCGATGTTGCCGAGCGAGAAATAGCGCAGGCTCATGCCGACCGTCTGCAATTTGTCCAGCCGCTTGTAGCCAGAGAGATAAGCCAGGTACACGTCCTGCAAGCCCAGGTTACGCATCCAGGGCGTATAGGTGGCTGAAATAGAGACGTTTTTATCCGCAAAGGCGAGCTTCGAAGGATTGTAGTGCATGCCGTTGGGATCCACCGACGTAGCGATGCCCACATCGCCCATAGCGCCACCGCGGGCATCGGGTACAATACGCAGGAAGGGGACGGCGGAAGTAACGGCATTGGCGCACCGTTCACCGGTCACCGGGTCAAAACCGTCCACGCAACGGGCCAGCGGGCCTTGCGCCTGTAGAGAAATGCTGGCTATTCCTAAAATGGCTGCAAGGAGCGCGGGTACAAGGATCTTTTTCATGGAAAAATTAGACTTTATTAGCAAAGTTTGCTGGTTTCGGTCTTTTCTGCCCGCAGGAAAAGGTCGGCGGAAAAGATGTTTTGATGATGATGTTTATGAAAACTACGCAAAAGTAGAAGGAAACGATTTGTGCACCGGACTATTTTAAAATAACCAGTTTTTCAAAACTGCTTTCTGCGGTGGCCGTAGCGCCGGCCGTATCCGTGCCGCGCACCTTCACGCGGTACAAATAGACCCCCCGGGCGAGCTGGTCGCCATAGTCGTCCTTGCCGTCCCAGGCAATATCGGTCACCCGGAACCCGTCGGCATTCGGCGTGGTATGCTGGATGGTCTTGACCATTTTGCCCGCTACGCTGAAAATACTGACCTGTATTTCCAGCATTTGCGCCGCCAGGTTATGCTCGAACTGGAAATTAGTGCTCGTCGTAAATGGGTTGGGGTAGTTCAGGACGTGATCGAGGGCGACCTTTCCGTTCTCGGCAACCACGAATTCCGTATAGCCTTCGCCGGGATTATTGGCAATATCCCAGCCTTTCACCCGGAGCTTATGCCGGCCCGGGCTCAGGTTGCGCAGCGGATAAATGGCCTGCCCTTTGCGGAAATTATCCTTTTCACTTTCGTAAAAATCATTCAGGACGATACTTTCCAGCACGTTGTCATCCAGCGTGGCCACCAGATCGTGGCCCAGGCTGGTGCCGCTCACGTTCATACCGTAATCATCAACGCATTTTACCAGCACTTTCGGATCGGTGTTGGTAATGCCGCCCAGCACGAAGGCGTCGGTGTTTAGGAAGGGCTGCACCAGCGGGGGCTGATCGTCTTTGATGAGGTTGGCATTGCCCCCGACCACAATATTTTTATCGGCGCCGGCCGCGTCCAGGGGCGTGCCGTTCTCCGCATAATAACTGATTTTGCCCGCCCCGTAGGCGTAGTTAATGTCTTTGGGCACGATGAAAGTCACCGAGAAGCGGCCTTCCGTGACGGTGGCGCTGCCTTTAAAGATGACGTTGCGCTGTACCGTGAACGGACGCACCGGACTTTCATTATCCTGCCCGAGGGTCTGCAGGGTCTGCACCTTGTCGAAGAGCGTGATGTATAGTTTGCCATTGAAACCGGACAGCAGGTTGCCGAGGGTGTCATTCACGGTGCCTTCGATGGTCACCGGCATAAGAGCCTTCAACGTATCGGGTTCGCCGGCGACTACGCTGTGGCCGTTTATCTTCGTGGTGGCCACGCGGTACTCCGGCAGGGCCAGGTGCATGGCCGGGTCGCCGAGCAGGGTGAAGCGCCGGGCATTGTCGTCGTTGAGATTGAGCGTATTTTTTGCGTCCTTCAGGATATTACCGATGGAACGGTACTGGCCATTGTCCCGGCGGAACAGAAATTTCTGCACCGCATTGGTGAGGTTCTCGTTGGCATAGATGTACACGGCGCGGACGGTGGTAAACAGACCAATGGCTCCCGCATTCGGCTTCATCAGCGCCTGCTCGCCACCGGTCAGGAAGGTGTAATCGTCGTAGCCGCCGAACGAACAGGTGGCAGTGATAATCAGGGGGTAGCGGTTGGGATTCTCCCAGCCGGCAATATCATTGTTGTCCAGCACACGCTCCTGCCCCCAGCCGCGCGGTCCGCCGTGGCCGATGTACTGCTGCACCAAAGTACCCTTGAAAATATCGGAGTTGATGGCGGCCTTGGCATCCGGATAGCGCTGACCCGCCGAGGTGGACACCTGTTGGTAAGCGTCGAAGAATATTTTTTCGAGGTTGAACCAGCTTTCGGTCTGTCCCTGTACGTTGGCCAGTTTGTCGGCCTGTTTGAGGTGGACGTTGCCATCCTCGTCATCGCCGATGTAGGTGCCACGCAGGTGCCAGTCGCCCAACGTCTCTTTTTTGCTTTCGTAGGCAATGATTTTGTCCACCACGGCCTGGGCATCGGTCGGGTTGCCGGCGGTGATCCGGCCGACGGCAATGTCCAGCGCGCCGCCCAGGGAGCCGTCTTCGCCATCGCTGAGCAGCGCGAAAAAGTCGTCGGCGGGGTAGGCGTAGATGGGACTGAACGATTGGGCCGTCTCGAAAACCGGCACATAGTCTTTATTGTCCTCGCTGGCGGTGTTGTTTTTGGGGTCGAACGATCCGTCACCGAACAGCAGCAGGTACTGGAAGCCGGCCGGGTTGCGCTCCAGGAGCATTTTGGCAAAGTCCCGGATGGCCACGGGGTCTTTCGCGCCGGAAGAGAACTCGTTGTAGAGTTGCTCCACATTGACCAATGCCACTTCCAGACCATCAAAACCCTTACGGTGGTTGGCCAGCTCGGTGGCCTGGGCGGTCAGGTCCGGGTGATAGACGATGGCCATTTGCACGTTTTCAAGCCCGTGCAGGTTTTGATTGCCAATCCGGCCCACCTTGGTTTCGGGTGTGGGCAGCGCGGCATTGTCGTAAAAGGCTACGAATGCCCGGAGCGTATTTTTGGTGGCAGCGCCGAACTCCAGGTTGCCGCCATTTTGGGTAGCCTGCTGGCGCAGGGGCACCTGCGGATCGGTGATGTCCCAGACGATGATGCCGCTGCCGTTGCCACCGCTCAGCCGGAAGGTGGCGACGTCCTGTTCCAGGGTCTGCAGATCGCGAAATTCCATGCTCTCACCGGTCATAACCAGGCGGCGGCGCGCATTGATCTCGATGTAATCCAGCCAGCCTTCGCTTTGCTGGCTGACTTCGGGATAGTCTATTTTGACCGGCAACTGGTCGCCATTGGGCTGGAAATTGCCCTGAAAAACGACCTCTGACGCATAACTGGCTTCGTTATCGCCCACCAGCACCGCATTGACCCCGCGGGCTTGGTTGAGATTGGCAATGTTCAGTTTCACGCTCGTGCCCACCCCGGCCCGGCCGGCGAACTCGGCGCGAATACGGCCCGCGCTGCCCGCCACGACATTGGGAAAATTGAAAGCGTATTCCTTGCTGCGGGTCTGGTAGAAATAGTCGCCGAACCACTGCTTGCCGGAGCCTTGTGCCGACTGGAAAAAATCCAGCAGGTTGACCCGCTCGTCCTCCAGGTGGCGATAGTCGTCAAATTCTTCCGTAATAAAGGCCGCCGGTACGCTGGGGATTTCGGTCACCCGCAATCCATTGCCATCGCCGACTTTCAAAAAATACCAGGCATCGCGGTCGTACAAATGCTTGGCCACGGTCAGTTGCGGGTCGCTGCTGCTGGCGCGGTAGGTCACCGGCTCCGGGCCAACGCCGTAAAAGAGGATGAAATCGCCGGAATCGAACTTGCCGTCCCCTTCGCCGGTGACGACGATGGCGTTTTCGATCAGGTCGTCGGGGCGGAAGGCGTCGGTTTTTTCCGGCAGCATTTTCCCCCCGTTTCCGTACAGGTGAATGGTGCGGGGATCGATATTGTCCAGGTCGCTGATGCCCAGTTCATTCTTCAAATAGGCGTAGTCCAGCTTGTACAGCGCGTTTTGCCGGACGCCGAACTTGTACAGGGCGCCGCTCTGCAAAGCGGACGTGTAGGTATGCGGCCCGCCCCGGTCGGTGACCGGCGCCGCGACGAGCGTCACCCGCACTTGTAAAGTAAAGGAGGTGACCCGTTCGAAGCCGCTGCCCGTCCGGCGAATGGGCATAAAGCGCACCCGGCCGTAGAAGCGGTCGCGCTCTTGTTCCACCGAGGCGGTCACGCTGAGCTCCGTGCCGATTTGTACGTCGTCCGGGGAGGTTTTTTTGGCAAATGGTTCGTACTGTACATTCACTACGTCCACCTGCACGGTGGAGCGCCCGGACAGCGCGAACCGCTCGCCGAACAGCGGCAGGGTGGGCGCGCTGCCGTCGAAACCGGCACCGTCAAAAGCCCAGTAGTCCAGTCGCTTGCCATCCGGGGTAATGAGCTGCGCCGATTGCGCATCCCACTGCAGCGTCCGTTGCAGGGTAATGACCGACTGGCCGCTGGCTGTGGCGAGGCCGAGGAAGCAAAAAAGCGCAGGGAGAAAATTTTTCATAAAACGGGCAAGGCTAAATGCTATCGTACAACAGCTACTAACGGCAGGTCGCCTGTTTTGTTGATTGCTGCGTCTTTGGCGCAAGGCGGCGGCGCTGGGTTGCCCCGCCCCGGCGAAATGTACGACGGGCGTTCAAATCCCGGTGCTGCGGTACAGCCCGGAGGGCAATGCCAAAACGATGATCAGGCGGTTTGCGATTTTCAACCCACGAATTCATGCGTGGGTTATGTGTCAAAAACGGCCAGGCCCAACCGATTGATCGGTTTTTTGGCTTGACTTACCCTAAACCGATAAATCGGTTGGTCAAAAGGTTAAATATGGTGGTACCCACGAATAAATTCGTGGGTTGATTTCACAACACCCTGATTGTCAATGTGCGGCAAGTCTATTATAAACTTTCTCGGTATGAAATATATGATGTTCCTAATTGGCGCAATTTCTCTGTTTTTCTCCTGTAAAAAAGACCCCGCTCCGGTCGAAGAGCCGTCTGAATATTGGGGCATAGCATTGGCCACTATCAATGGTAAAGCTTGGGCAGCATGGCCAACCGCGAGGCTCAACCTTATCTACAAAAATAACTGGCTGATTGAAATTGATTCATATGATCAGTTTAACATATTGCGAGAGGGATTGACCCTGCGTAAGATCCCATTCTTGCCTGGCACCTATCCAATCGTCAACAGCGATTCGCAAGTGAACGATTCTTTGGTCGGAGCCGATTTTTCTTACTGGGAGGGCGATCTGGGACTCGGCCTTTACACCGTCTTAGAATCCGATTCGTCCAGTTTTGTGACCTTGGCGTCCTATGACCCGGTGACGAAAGAGTTACGCGGCATTTTTGATATTACGTTTATCGTCGCGCACCGGCCCTATGCCGGGGCGCCGGATACCTTGCGGGTGCGCAACGGGGTTTTTCACACCAGGGTACGGGACAAGTGAAAAACGGTAATTACGCCGAAAGGAGTAGCCAATTCCGGAGTAAACAAATCAGCGGGCCTGCAAAACCACCAGGGTGTTGCAGGCCCGCGCTGCATAAGCTGACCCGCCACCGCAAGCAAAGTGCCGGCGAAAGTTGGCAATGTGCTTTTCCGGCAACCATCTTTGCCGCAGTTTTTGCCCTTTTGCCCCTTGCCTCTTGCCCTTTGCCCTCACCACATATTACATGAAGAAAGAGAACATCCTGATCATTGGCGCCGGCGGACAGATCGGCGCCGTACTCACCGAAACCCTGCGCGAGGTGCACGGCGCCGATCAAGTGCTGGCGACCGACCTGCGCGACCTCGGCGAACAGGCCGGCCCGACGGCCCTGCTCAATGTGCTCGACCCCGTCGCGCTGGAAGCACTGGTCCGGAAGTGGCGGATCAACCAGATTTACCACCTGGCGGCCATCCTGAGTGCCACCGGTGAAAAAGACCCGATGGGGGCTTGGGACATCAACATGAAAGGCCTGTTCAACGTGCTGGAAATCGCCCGGCAGCGCAGTTTGAACAAGGTGTACTTCCCCTCCTCCATCGCCGTTTTCGGTCGAGAGGCCGCGCACCAGCAGACGCCGCAGTACGAGGTACTTATTCCGGAAACCGTCTACGGCATCAGCAAGGTGGCCGGGGAGAACTGGTGCAACTACTACTACCGCCGCTACGGGCTGGATGTGCGGTCGCTGCGTTATCCCGGGATCATTGGCTACCAGAGCATGCCCGGCGGGGGCACGACCGACTACGCCGTCGACATCTACCACTATGCCGCCCGGGGCGAGGTCTACACGTGTTTCCTGAGCGCCAACACCCGCCTGCCCATGCTGTACATGCCCGATGCCATCCGGGCAACGCTGGAACTGATGGAAGCGCCGGGCAACCGGCTGTCGGTGCGCACCAGCTACAACCTGGCCGGCATGAGTTTTACACCCGAAGAGGTGGCGCAAAGCATCCGCCGGGAGGTGCCGGATTTCAAAATCAGATACCAGCCCGATTTCCGCCAGGCCATTGCCGACTCCTGGCCGGCCAGCATCGATGACGCGACGGCCCGCTCCGACTGGGGCTGGCGGCCGGAATTTGATCTGAACCGAATGACCACGGATATGTTGCTTCACCTGCCACCAGCAACGTAGTGCCGGGCAGGCAGGCGGCGTTAGTCAGGTATTTGGCTTGCGGCAACCACAATAGCCGCCTTTTTGTACTTTAGAAAACGAGGAAACCATACATTTGCCGCTTCGCTCCCGGGCACCGTGTGCCACCTGAAGGGAACCGAATTTTATCAAAAATACCGGATAACCGCCGGATACTCTCGCCACTTAAGTCGTTCATGGATCCGCTCAAACAACTATTTTACGAAAAATCACAGGCCCTCGCCAAGGAGGTCAAAGACTTGCTGAAAGAACACGGCGGCAAAAAAGTGGACGACGTGGCGCTGGATCAGGTGTACGGCGGCATGCGCGATATCACTTCGATGTTGTGGGAGCCGTCGCTGCTCGATGCCGAAGAGGGAATCCGTTTCCGGGGCTATTCCATTCCGGAGTTGCGCGAGCAGCTGCCGCGGGCGCCCAACGGGCAGGAGCCGCTGCCGGAAGGACTGTTCTGGCTGATGCTCGTTGGTGAAATACCCACGGCCGAAGAAGTAAAGTGGCTCACGGAGAGCTGGGTGCGCCGCACCAATGTACCGGAGCATGTTTTCCGCACCATCGACGCGTTGCCCGTCGATGCGCACCCGATGACCCAATTTTCGGTTGGCATTCTGGCCATGCAAAACACGAGCGTGTTTGCCCAGCGCTATACTACCGGCATGAACAAATCGGAGTACTGGGACGCCACTTACGAAGACACCATGAACCTGGTGGCGCGTTTGCCGCGCATTGCCGCCTATATTTTTCGCCGGGTGTACCACCAGGGCGAACAGGTGCTGCCCGATATTTCGCTGGACTGGGGCGGTAATTTCGCCCACATGCTGGGTTTCGAGGACGAAGGCTTCAAAGAATATATGCGCCTGTTTCTGACCATTCATGCGGACCACGAGGGCGGCAACGGCTCTGCCCACACGACCCATTTGGTCGGCTCCATGCTCAGTGATCCCTACCTGGCCCTGAGTGCCGGCATGAACGCCCTTTCCGGCCCGTTGCACGGCCTGGCCAATCAGGAAGTGATTCGCTGGATACTCAAAATGGTGGATACCCTCGGCACGTCCAAGCCCAGCCGCGAGCAGATCGCTGAATACGTGAAAAGTACCCTGACCAGCGGACGGGTCATTCCGGGCTATGGCCACGCCGTGCTGCGTAAACCGGACCCCCGCTTCATGGCCCAGCGCCAGTTTGCCGAAGCCAACGTGCAGGACAGCGACCTGGTGGAAATTGTCTGGAAAATATTCGATGTGGTGCCGCCCATCCTCAGCAGCCTGGGTAAAGTAAAGAACCCCTGGCCCAATGTAGATGCGCATTCGGGCGCCTTGCTGATCCACTACGGTTTGAAAGAATACAATTACTACACGGTCATTTTCGGCGTCAGCCGCGCGCTGGGCGTACTGGCGGCGCAGTGCTGGAGCCGGGCCTTAGGCCTGCCGCTGGAACGACCCAAATCGGTCACCACCGCCTGGGTCAAAGAGTACCTGGCCAAAGAACATGGGGTAGCGGCGGCCTGATCGACGCGCGCTGATGCCCCTCAAATTTCTGGAAGGACCTACGGAAGCGATTCGGTACGTCCTTCTTTTTTGGTACTGGTTTATAAGGGCTGGTGAAGGTCTATAAAAGGTTGATAATCAAATCCTGAATTGCCTGAACCACTCCCTTGATCTCCAAACTTACCGTGCTGTTGATGAACCCAAGCGCCCCTTTTCTCCTCTTGCTGGCCCTGGCCTGTCCATTACCCACCGCTTTTGCCGGCAAGTATTTTGATTTTTCGCCGGCGGTACGCGATGCCTACCAAAAGGCGGTCAGCCTGCGCCTGGACGAGAGCCAGGCGGCGCTGGACCTGCTCCGGACCAGCGAACCGGATAACCTGATGCCGGTGTATATTGCCAATTATGTGGATTTCCTGACGGTTTTTGTCCATGAAAACAAGACGGAATACCAGCGCCTGGCCAAAAATATGGATCCCCGCCTGGACAAACTGTCGCGTGGCGACCGCAGTTCTCCCTACTACCTTTATACCCAGGCGCAGATTCGGTTGCAGTGGGCGATTTTACGGCTGCGCTTCAACGACTACCTGACCGGCGCCAGCGATATCAAACAGGCTTATGCACTGCTGGAGGAGAACCAGCGGCGCTTCCCGGATTTCATCGCCAATAAAATGAGCCTGGGTATTATGCATGCGCTGGTGGGCAATGTACCGGAAGAATACCGCTGGGCAATCCGCGGCTTAGGCGGCATGAGCGGCAGCACCGCGCAGGGCGTGCGGGAGATCGAGGAGGTGCTGGCTTACGCCAAAAAGAACACGTTCATTTTTGAGGATGAAGCGGTAGCCGCCTATTCGTTTTTGCAATTGTTTCTCAATAATCAGGGAGCATTGGCCTGGCAAACGATCAAAAACAGCCAGCTGGACCCGAGGACCAACCCTTTGGCCGCATTTCTACTGGCCACCGTAGCGATGCGGGTGGGACATAATGACGAAGCCATCCGCTACCTGCAGGAATGCCCGACCGCGCCGCCGTTCATGCCCTTTCCGGAGCGCAGCTACCTGCTGGGCTTGGCTAAACTGCGCCGGCTGGACCCCGATGCCAACGGGCCACTGCAAACTTTTCTGACCACTTCCAGCGGGGTGAACGGCATCAAGGAGGGCTATCAGAAATTGGCCTGGTATCATTTGCTGAACGGCCGGATAGACGGCTATACGAGCAACATGAACCAGGTTAAATCAAAGGGGGCCTCCAGCAATGAGAGCGATGCGGCGGCCCTGCGCGAAGCCAAGAGCGGCGAACGGCCCGATGTGCGGCTGCTGCAGGCCCGGCTGCTTTTCGACGGAGGTTACTACCAACGTGCTTACGACCTGCTGAAAGATGCCGGACCGCAGTACGCGCCCCATCAGCAACTGGATCTGGAATACGGCTACCGGCTGGGGCGGATCACCCACCGCATGGGTAAGGCCTACGATGCCGCCCGCTGGTACCAGCAAACCATTGACCGGGGGGCGGCCAACCCGGCCTACTTTGCCTGCAACGCTGCGCTTCAGCTGGGACTGTTGTATGAAGAACAGCGCGACTTTGCCAAAGCCCGGCACGCTTTTAATCGTTGTCTGGCCCTGAAACCCTCCGCCTACGCGGCCAGTCTGCATGCCCAGGCCAAAGCCGGGCTGAGCCGACTGAAATAGGCTTTTATACCCCGGAAGCGTTGGTGAAAGCGACCCGAAGTAGCATCTTTGCCCCCTGCTTTCTTGCCCTTTGCTTTCTTGCCCTTTGCTTTTTTTGTATTGCCCATTGCCCCTTGCCCTTTTCTTCACTACCCGCAACTTTTTTTCCTGACATGAAAAAACTGATTTTTCCGGCACTTCTGGCCCTGCTCACCCTCGCTTCCTGTGCCGTGAAGCCAGTCGCCAATTTCACCCTGCCGACCCAGAAAATAGTGGCGCCCGCGGAGGTTACCTTTGCGAATACCTCCGTGAAAGCCGATAGTTACGCCTGGGATTTCGGCGATGGCCGCACTTCCACCGAAGCCAATCCTACCCACCGCTACGACCGCAGCGGCAACTACACCGTCACGCTCAAAGCCTCCAAAGGCACTAAAACCGTACTGCACAAACAAATGATCCAGGTAACTGCACCCGAACGCTGCCTCATCGAAATCGAGACCGACTTCGGTACGATGACCGCCGAGCTCTATAACGCGACGCCCAAGCACCGCGACAACTTCCTCAAACTGGCCGAAGAAGGCTATTTCAACGACCTCCTTTTTCACCGGGTGATCAACGGCTTTATGATCCAGGGCGGCGATCCCGATTCGCGCAATGCGGCGGCCGGCAAACCGCTGGGCATGGGCGGCCCGGCCTATCAGGTGCCTGCCGAATTCGTGGACTCCCTGGTCCACTTGAAGGGCTCGCTGGCCGCTGCCCGCACCGGCGGGCCTTCCAATCCGGAAAAGAAATCAAGCGGTTCACAGTTCTACATTGTGCAGGGCAGCCCCATATCGGAAGCCACGCTCAATCAGATGGAGACGATGAAACGCTTTCATTACACCCCCGAGCAGCGCGCCGCTTACTTGTCCGAAGGCGGTACACCCAGCCTCGACCGCGACTACACGGTGTTCGGCCGCGTCATCAAAGGGCTGGAGATCATCGACAAAATAGCCACGACCCAAACCAGTGCCGGCGACCGCCCGGTAAAGGATGTCAAAATGAAAATCCGGGTCATTAAGTAAAATCCGGTCGACGGACAACCGTAGACGGCTAAGCGGGTGGAACACCACCCTCTGCCGTCTGCCCTCTGCCGTCTACTGTCTGCCGTGCACGCATGTCCAACCGTTATTTGCCGCTGTTGATCCTTCTGGCCATCCTGTTGTTGGGCGGGGTGTTCTATTATTTCTACGAATCGTCGCAGCCGAAGTTCGATTGGAATGAAACTTCCTGGAACAAAAAAGCCTACCGGGAACGCAGTGACCAGCCGTACGGCACCCGGATCGCCTACCGCTTGCTGGAGAATTATTTTCCGGGCAGGCAGCTCACGAAGATTACCCGTAATGTCGGCGAGGAGCTGCCGCAGGATTCCCTGACCGGCCGCAGTTATGTTTTTGTCGGGGAGGCATTGTACCTGGATTCGCTGAGTACGGGCCGCCTGCTGGCCTTCGTTGCGGCCGGTAACACGGCCTTCATCGCCAGCAAGACCATTCCGTTCGATCTGATGTTCCATTTATACTATGAGGAATGCGCTGAAGCGGGCTGGGACGACTATGCGACGCTGTCGGATACCTTTGTCCGGCTGAGCCTCACCGAGCCTCCTTTGCCGGGAGCCGATCCCAGTTTTTCATACGCCAACCAGAATAAACCGAAACAGTACGGATGGCACTACATTCCGGATCGCTATTTCTGTGCCGGCCAGCCACAACGCCCTTTGGGTTATGTCAACGATTCGGTGGTCGGCTTCGCGGAGTTTCCCTTTGGGCAGGGGCGTTTTTTACTGCATACCAACCCCATCGTGTTTTCCAATTACAGCCTGTTGCGCGCTGAAACGCGGCCCTATGTCGAGGGCGTATGGTCGCAGCTGGAGGCGGGCGATATCTGGTGGGACGATCTGAGTCAGGTACCGGAGGCAGTCGCCCGGCGCCGCAACCGCGGTACCCGGGGCAGCGGCCTGGACGACGAACATCCGCTGACCTTCATTTTGCAGCAGCCTGCCCTGGCCTGGGCCTGGTATATGCTGGCCGGCCTGGCGGGCGCCTGGTTGTTTTTCCGGGCCAAACGCCGGCAACGGGTCATTCCGGTGTTGCCGAAAAATGAAAATTCCTCCTATGAATTTATCGGCACCATCGCCAACCTCCACTTTCGGGAGCGCGACTACCAGGCCCAAAGCATTCAGCAGATGAAACTGTTCCTGGCCCAGCTGCGCGAGCGCTACGGGGTGGTGGCCGCGATGGATGGGGCCAGCTGGCTGCCGCGTACCGACGACGAGTTTTTCCGGCGGCTGGCCAACTTATCGGAAGTGCCGGAAACCCAGGTGCGCGATATTTTTACCCGCTATGCCGGGAGCATTCAAGATGAACCGACCGAACGGATGATGACTGACCTGCACCTGGCCATGGAGGGGTTTTTTAGAAGGGCGAAGTAGATTTTAATTTTTGTCAAACTTATTTTTGAAAACATTGGGCGCAGCATCCTTGGGCTTCCCGAAAATCACTTTATTTTTTCATCATTCTATCTTTTTATTTTCCAGGCATGACCACTGACGAGAACGATCCGTTTGAATTCCAGGAGCGCTTCCAGCCGGAAGAAGTTCTGCTGACGCCACCCGCTCCCCAGGGCGTGGATGTACGCCCGGTGCGCGAACGGGCGGAGCGCGTGAAAGACCAGATCGGCCAGGTCATTGTCGGACAGCAGGAAATGCTCGACCTGCTGCTGATTGCCCTGTTCACCGGTGGGCACGTGCTGCTGGAAGGGGTACCGGGCATTGCTAAAACGTTGACGGCCAAACTACTGGCCCGTACCATCAATGCCGACTTCGGGCGCATTCAGTTCACCCCCGACCTGATGCCGGCCGACGTGGTCGGTACGCCGGTGTTCAATATGAAGCATTCGGAATTCAGTTTCAAACCGGGGCCGGTGTTCTCCAACATTGTGCTGATCGACGAGATCAACCGCTCGCCGGCCAAGACCCAGGCCGCCTTGTTCGAGGTGATGGAGGAAAAGCAGGTGACCGTGGACGGCGTGACCTACCCGATGGAAAGCCCGTTCTTTGTGATCGCCACCCAGAACCCCATCGATCAGGAAGGCACTTACAAACTGCCCGAAGCCCAGCTGGATCGCTTTCTGTTCAAGATCATCCTGACTTACCCGAGCCTGGAGGAAGAACAGCTTATTCTGCGCCGCTTCCGCAACGATTTCAGCGGTACGCTGCGCAACCTGGTGCAGCAGGTGCTCACGCCCAGCGACATCGCCGATTGCCAGGCCCGCATCGAACAGGTGTACATCCGCGAGGAACTGCTCGACTATATTGCGGCCATCGTGCACAATACGCGTAACAACACCGATCTGTTCCTCGGCGCCAGTCCCCGCGCGTCGCTGGCCCTGATGAAGACAGCCAAAGCCGTAGCCGCCATGAGCGGGCGCAATTTTGTGACCCCCGACGACATCCGCTACGTGGCCTTTCCGGCGCTCAACCACCGGGTGATCCTCACCCCGGAGCGCGATATGGAAGGGTTCACTACCCGCGAGGTGCTGGACGATATTGTCAAGAAAATAGAGGTGCCGCGGTAGCGTTAGCCTGTTGCGGGTATTATAATTTAACACTATGGTATAAAAGTTGTAAGTGGGTGGGCTTATCATGTCGCCCAATCCATTCGCCAAACCGCTCAACGTTCTGCTTGCTGATGTCCATCCCATCTTTGTGGAAGGCCTGCAGGCTGTGCTTGCTTCCTCGCACGGAAAATTCAGGTACCACATCAACGGAGTCGCCCGCACCGGCAAGCAGGTCACCGACCTGCTGCGCGAGCAGCCGACCGACCTGCTGTTGATGGACCTCAATCTGCCCGATACGGAAGGCATCGAAATACTGCCGTTGCTGAAGAAGAGCTTCGGCGCCACCCGGGTGGTGGTGATGACCGTCCAGGATGATCCGCGCCTGGTAAAAGCCGCTTTCCGGGCCGGCGCCGACGGATATTTGCTTAAATCCGGCGCCACCGACGAACTGTTTCAAGCCATCGAACAGGTGCTGGAAGGACATACCTTCACGGGCAGCGGTCTGCTGCTGATCGAGCAAAGCCTGGCCAACCGGAGCAATCAGCCGGATAAGACTTTTGCCCGTAAGCACGGACTGACCCGCCGGGAAATCGAAATTATGCGCTACATCGGGCAGGCCCTCAGCAATAAAGACATTGCCACCCGCTTGTTTATCAGCGACCAGACCGTGAGCGTGCACCGCAAAAACATCATGCGCAAACTGCGGGTCAACAACACCGCTACGCTCATTAAAATTGCTTTCGAAAACCACCTGGTTTGAGCGGATCCGCTATTTCCTGAAAAGTTAAGGTTGCTTCTAATTTCGGTCTTTGCCCGTTTCTTACCGGGGAAAGGCACGGTTTTTGTGCCAAATTGGCGTCACTTTAGGCATTAACAGCTGGTTTTCAAGGCGCTTGCGCTACTTTTTTACCGGCTTGTTCTTACCTTTGGGCAAATTTTTGTCATCATCACACATTTAATTCCTAATCTCATGAAAAAAAGTAATTCTACACTATTTACGGGTATATGCGGGTGGTTGATGGTCGTGGCAATGTCTGTGCTGTTGAGCACGGGGGCCTCGGCCCAGTGCAGTTTAGCATGTAATAATCTGGTGCAGATTTCCCTCGACGAAGATTGCGAGGTGGAAATTAACCCCGATATGATCCTGGAAGGCGGCGGCTGCCCGAACGGCAACCTGATTGTCCAGATGAAAATCAACAACGTCTGGGTGCCGGCCATTCTCACCAGCGCACATATTAACCAGACCATTCAAGTTCGGGTCAAAGACCTGATTTCCGGCAACTTATGCTGGGGCTACGTCCATGTGGAGGACAAACTGGCGCCGGTCATTAATTGCACTAATATTTCCCTCTCCTGTGCCGTTACGAACTACTCGCCGGAGTATTTACTCGATGTATTGAACATCTCCGAAGCATATCCGTCGGTGGAGGAAAACTGCGGCCCTTTTACCCTGAGCCATATTGACACCTATTATGATTTGCCCTGCAACGGCAGCATCAACGGGCAGACCGACGTCAGTTCCTACGTAAAACGCAAATGGACGGCGACCGACCCCAGCGGCAACTTCGCCATCTGCACCCAGTTTATTTACTTCTTTCGCCGCCATGTGCAGAGCATCGTCTTCCCGCCCAACGTAACGGTGAGCTGTGAAGATCCGATCACGAATCCCTCCGCTACGGGGGTCCCTTATATTCTGGATTTCGGGGTGCAATTCCCGCTGTATCCGAACAATGCCTTCTGCGAACTGAACGTCGTCTTCACCGATCAGATCCTACCGATCTGCGACGGAAGTTTTAAAATACTACGGACCTGGACCGCCTATGACTGGTGCTTACCGACCAGTCAGTTTCCGCCCAATGCCAATCCGCTTTATTATATCCAGATCATCAAAGTGCTGGACGAACAGGGACCGGAATTCGACTGTCCGGAGGACCTGACGGTGAGCACTAATCCCAATACCTGTTGTTCCAATACCAACCTGCCCGACGTTATTGTCACCGACAATTGCTCGCAGATCAGCAGCATTGAAGCCCACATTTACGTGTATGAATTCTACACCGGCCAACTGATCGACGAGGTACTGGTTGGGGGTACCCTGACCTCTTTCCCGGGTAACAACCTGTGGAATCCGGATACGCTGGCCAACTTTGGCACGACGCCTTGTCTGCCCCTCGGCACCCACACGGTCGTTTATACCGTAACCGATGATTGCGGCAACAATACAACCTGCTCCTTCGAACTGACGGTGGAAGATGGTACCCAGCCCACTGCGGTCTGCGACCAGTACACCATTGTTGCGTTGGGGGAGGATGGCATGGCCCTGGTCAATGCGTCTACCTTTGACGATGGTTCCTTTGACAACTGCTCTGACGTCCGTTTCAAGGTGCGCCGGATGAATTCCAATGGCTGCCAATCCAACGGCCAGTTCTACGATCAGGTCAAGTTTTGCTGCGAAGATATCGGGGATACCATTTTGGTGGTTTTCCGGGTCTACGATGTGCCGGTACCGGTGGGCACGGTGTCGCTGGAATTTGAAGAAGACCACGCCAATGACTGCATGGTACTGGTATCGGTGCAGGATAAAATAAAGCCTATCTGCCAGTCGCCGGCTAACACGACGGTGAGTTGTACCAACTTCGATCCGACCTTGTGGGCTTACGGGCAAGCCATCGCGACCGACAACTGTTGCATCGATACGATTATTACCACCGCCAACTACGCGCTGTTCGACACGGTGTGTAACCGCGGCACCATCACGCGCACTTTCCGCGCGTTCGACTGTGGCGGCTTATCCTCCTCCTGCACACAGCGGGTGGTGGTCAACTACGTCCAGGATTACTTCGTGAAATTCCCCGCCGACGTGATCGTCACGATCTGCGACGGTACCGGCATGTATGGTGTGCCCACCTTCCTGGGCAAAGACTGCGAACTGCTGG
>JBKJKS010000577.1:0-4626 GCA_046597295.1 Saprospiraceae bacterium | reverse complement strand
GCAACTTGCCGTCGGTCTGAAACTTTTGATACAACCCTTCCTTGGCAAAATCCTTTTTCCGCCGCTGGTAGCGTTCCGGACGGTCCTGATCGTCCTTGCTTTCAATTGTCTCGATCTCGGGGCCGGTGCAGGCCGGGCCAAAGCTGCCGGTCAGCAGGGTGGCGAAAAGCAGGAGAGACAAAAATGAAAAACGGGCAGTTACAGCGTTGTACATGGCAGAAATTGTTTAGGCCTGCAAACGTACGCGGGTCCGTGCAAAGTCTGTTGCCGGCGGTTGAAAGATGAATATTGCAGGCAGGGGACCGGCAGAAGAGCAATGGTGACGGAATAAATTCCGTCCTCCTTACCAGTTGTTGAGCAATTCCGGCTGCTCGTGGTACAGATCACGCACAAACTGACCCAGATCAGCGCCGCCAAACGTAGTGGTGTAGTGATGGGAGAAATAAATGACCCATTCCAGTCCGGCATCGAAGACCATCCCCTCGTAAGCGCCGGCAAAAATCTGCTCGGGCTGGATCTCGAACAGGCCGGTTTCGCATTCGAGCAGGTAGATGGGCCGTTCGGCAGTCCGCCGGACATAGTCGGCCAAGGCCAGTTGCTTATCGTCCGTAAGACCGTTCACGACCACGACTTCCACCGGTGAAGCCTCCACGAGCGGATTCCAGAAATTGGATTTGAAATTCCATTTTTCTTCCAGCGCTTTCCGCAGGCGCACGGCTTCCGTACCGCGAATCCGTTTGTGCCCATTCTCCACCACGGGCTGCGGCTGCAATGGATCACCGGGAAAGAGAGCGGGCAGCTCCTGCGCAATGAGGCGGGCCGAGCTTTCGATGCTGCGAAACAGGGAACGCAGGTAGTCGGGTACGTTGGGATCGATGGGGATTTTTACCTGTTTTTCCCGTTCCCCGAGGTAAATGTCCAGCGGGAATTTGACCAGTGCGGCGGCAGCAATTTCCTCCACCGCCTGGCGGGCCAGATCGCCATTGAACACCATGTAGTAGTACAGGTGATTGCCCGAAAACCGTTCGTTGTTTTTGAGAATGCCGTTGCAGGTGGCATCGAGCATCTGCTCGACGGGGTCGAGATAATCGCTCGTCCAGTCGTCATACCAGGCAGCGCCGGCGGGATAGCCGGTCCAGCGGGGCATTTGGAAATGCAGGCTGAGGATTGGCAGTTGTTTCGCCGGCGGTTTATCGTAGCCCCGCGCCTGCCAGATGGTTCCGGCGGTGCGCAGCGCATCCTGTACATCGGTCGTATGCTCCGGAAGCGGAGCCGTTTCACTATGATCGGGGACTTGTCCGCAGCAGCCGGTTTCGGTGCGCAGCTGGCCGTCAGCTATAGCGGTTAGCCGGACGTAGTGCCAGCGATTGCCTTGTTTTTGGTAGAGGATTAAGCGATACATGGTGGTTGGGTGGCGGAAGAATTGCCCGAAAATGGCGTTTCCGACGCTTTGTACTTTTCGTTGTCAATTTTCCTGCCAACCCGTTCCAGACGGCCCGATTTTCCGGAAAAAGAACATTCCAAAGGGCGATGCGGACTATTGATAAAAAATGCGGCCCCTCCGGTAATCCGCAGGGGCCGCAAAAAGCCGGGTGGCCGACCGTATAAAAACGGCTTCAGTGGAGGACGATTTGCTCGCTGAAGGACTTATCGCCCTGCTGCACCAGAATGATGATGGTCCCCTGGGCGTATTCGGAGAGGTCGAACTGCTGCTTGTACGCACCGCCAAACATATTGAGTTCTTCCCGGAACAGTTGCCGGCCGCTCTGGTCGAGCAGCGACATAATGGTGGCAACCGGTGCTGCGCGAAATTCAACGGTCACCTGTCCGGGTGCGGCATTGGGAACGGCCCGGAAAGATTCGAGCGGGAGCTGGCGTTCGGCCGGCAGGTTAGCCGGCGGCAGGTTTACCTGGGCCGCATCGCCCTCACCGCCCTTATGGATGGTGATCAGGCGGTTTTGACGCATTTGCTGCTGGTCGTCGCTGTTCCAGTTCCAGGTATTGAACTGCCGTTTTTGCTGGTCGCCATCGGCATCCACATCCCCGATCGTCACCTGGCTGTTGTCCTGGCAGGGCTTTAAAAGGGCTTCTACCGTCCGTTTCTCACCGCTGCGCAGGAAATCCACTTTCACCTGATCGCCCGATTTGTACTTGGCGATTTCGGCCCAGAGGTCGTCATGGTTTTGTACCCGCTGACCGTTCACCGCGGTAATCACGTCTTTTTCAAGCATTTGCACTTCCCTGGCCGCTGATTCGGCGGTGAAGCTGATGATGCTGGCTCCGCTGCGATCATTATCGCCCACGGTCGCTTCGGTGTACACGCCCAGGCAGGCCGCTTTTTGCTTGACTTCGAAATCCAGGTCTTTCCAATCCGAATCGTCGGCGTTCCACTCCTTCCAGTCCCAGCCCAGCTCTTCGCCCAGGGTAGCCTCGGCGGTGGCGGGTTGGTCGTTCCGCTGGTAGCGAATGCGCACTTTATCGCCGGGTTTGGTGGTGGACATAAAATCGCTGACGTCTTCGAAGTCGTTGATGGCGGTGGTATTCAGCTGGATAATTTTATCACCGTCGAGGAGACCCGCCCTGGCTGCGGCGGAATTGGGCGTGATGCGAACCGGCAAACCGGCCTCGTCACCGTCCGCCTCGTCGCTTTCCGATACGCCCAGAAAACCATGCTGCCCCGCTTCATCGCACTCGACGGTGCTATGCGTGGTCAGGGTGGCTTCGGCAGTGGTTTCCTGGCCATTGCGTTGGTAGGTGATGCGCACTTTATCGCCGGGCCGGGCCTGGCCCATGAAAGCACTGAGGTCGTTCCAGCGGTTGATGGGCTGATCATTGATGCGCAGCAGCACATCATTGGTTTTCAGACCGGCTTGCGCCGCGGCGGCATTGCAGATGACCTGCACGACGATGCCGGGTTGACTGGCATCTTCGTCGGCATCGGTTTCCACGCCCAGAAAAGCGCTGTCGTCTTCATCCGCTGACCAGGCAGACGATGGATGCGAATTGGAAGACTTCGCCCTTTTTTTAACGATGATCTCGGTCACTTCGGTGCCGTCGGCTTCCACGCTGCGCCTGGTAATGGTGACCTTTTTTTCGCCGGTGACGGTTGGGTTTTGTTGGGCGAAAAGGCGTACGCTGCACCAGGGGAAAAGCAGGCAGGTGGCCAGCAGGTAAGGGAATACTGTCTTCATAGCAGAGTACGTTACCTCCTTCGGGGTACCTGGATCAGGTCGGTAAAAGAAGGTTGTTTTGGTTAAAAAATACATTTTAAGGTGCCTGGCACTGGCGCTTACCAGCCGGGAGTCATTGGGCGCGAAGGAAGGACAAAGGCCATTGCCCGAAGTTGCGTGGGTAACCGGACGGCGCAAAAAAAATTTCGACCAGGCGCAATGACGCGTCAAAGAATGACTTTGTACTGGAAAATAAAGCGGCTTTTCCCCGTTTGCCAGGCTCCCTGCATTGTCCGGCACAAATTGAATTTTAACAAATTTGTCTTCGGTCTTGTCGGCTACATACTGCGTTTCGGGAAGTATACGTTTATGCCTCACCCCCTCCCGAAACGCCACTTATTCCGCATTGCTCAGTACTACTCCTATTTTAATAATCAACAACTATAAACCGACTCTTATGGCAAGTACGCACTACAAAATCCTGCTGGTGGAAGACGACCAAAACTTTGGTGACGTCCTCCGCTCTTATCTGGAAATGCACGACTACGCCGTGACCCTGGCTACCGATGGGGTACTTGGCCTGGAGGCCTTCAAAAAAGGCCAGTTTGACCTGTGTGTCTTCGACGTGATGATGCCCCGCAAAGATGGGTTCACGCTCGCCAAGGAGATCCGGGAACGCGATCAGGAAGTGCCGATTATTTTTCTGACCGCCAAAACGATGAAGGAGGATGTACTCCAGGGCTTCAAAATCGGTGCGGATGATTACATCGCCAAGCCGTTCAACTCCGAAGAACTCCTGCTCCGCATCCAGGCCGTCCTCAAGCGGGTCAATAAGGCGGCCGACCCCCGTGACGATCAACGGGAGTACAACATCGGACAATTTCATTTCAACTATCCACTGCGTATCCTGACCTTTAACGCCGCTAAACCGGGCGATGAAAGCCAATGGAAACTCAGCCCGAAAGAAGCGGAATTGCTCAAAATGTTCTGTAAATACCTCAATGATGTGACGCCGCGTTCCGAAGCGCTGACCAAAATCTGGCATGAAGACAATTACTTCACGGCCCGGTCCATGGACGTATTCGTGACCAAACTCCGCAAGTACCTGGCGCCGGACCCGGCCATCGAGATCGTCAATATTCACGGCAACGGTTTCCAGCTCCTCGTCCGCGAACTGGCCGCAGAACGGTAAAAATAACTATTTCAGTCCCAACCACTCCAGCCCGCGCACCGTTTTCGGCAGCGCGGGTTTTTCTTTTTTACAGGACAATGCGTGTACTTTTGTGCCAACCCCACCCCTAGCCCCTCCCCCGAAAGGGAGGGGGATTATAGCCTACTGTTTTCCTGTTGATGACCAGCACCTTCAGAATGCTGACTAACACTACGTACTCAAGGTACTGACCATCCACAAGAAAATACCGGAATCAGGTCCCCCTCCCCCGAAAGGGAGGAGGAC
>JBKJKS010000509.1:0-2922 GCA_046597295.1 Saprospiraceae bacterium | reverse complement strand
GTCGGGCGTAATGTTGTAGTTGATGCGGAAGGTCAGCGAAAAACTGCGTTGCTCTACCTCACTGACTATGGTGCGGCGCAGATTGCCGAAATCCTGCTGGTCCACAAATTGGTCCTGCTTGCGCCAGACCCGGCTGTAGCCGGGAAACAGGCTGATGCGCAGCGCATTCAAGGGCTGGAAATTCACCCCCGCCGATACTTCCTGCACCTGTGCGGTTTTCTGAAAGCCCCAGGCAAAAAAGGTATTTCCAAAAAAGGAAATCTTTTTCCGACCGTCGGTCTGGAAATAAGCAAAGTTGCCCAGACCCGGTGGCTTCCGCAACGAGGAACCGCCCCGTAGTGCGTTGTTGGAAATTTCATTCGGATTCACCGTCAAGCCTGTACCCAGCTGCCAGTTGTTTTTAAACCAGGCGTGGGTATTGGTATTGAAGGCCGAGTACAGGAAGCGGCCGCCAAAGTCCCAGCGCGCCCAGTGGTTGTAGTTGATCCGCCAGTTGCGAAAAATGGAAAACGGCTTTTGAATCTGGTAACCGGCCCAGGCAAAATGGTTGATCTCGTCGGCCGACAGCAGGAATCCCACGTCGTTGAGTTCCAGTTCCGGCGAGCGCCAGGTAGCGCCCGTTTCGAATTTGAGCACGCCACCGAGGCTGTCGGGCGTGCCGCCGATCTTGCCGATGCGGAAGGTGCCGCCGGTGCCGGTCAGCGAGGTACGCGTGCTATCGACGGACAAGTGGCTGGCATTGGTGCGCTGGAACAGGTGAACAAAGCTGGTCTGGGTCTCCAGGATGGCTTGCTGGCTGCCTTCCACCCGGCTGAAGATGCCATTCGCCTTGATGTACCACCAGCGGTTTTTCCAGAAATGCTGAAAGTCGATGCCGGCGGAGTAGGCGCCGCGGTGCAGCCAGTCCACGGCATTTTCCCGGTTAACGGCGCTGAAAATACCGCCGACAATGGTGTTGCCCTGGTCGAAGTCCTTGACCAGCCGGCCGACAAAATAATTGGTCAACGGCTCCACCAGTTCTTCCCGGCGTTCGCCGCTGTGATCGATGTTGGCCATTTCCCGCTGCGTCACGCTTTCGAGAATGCCGATGGACCAGCCCTTCTTGGTCTTGCCACTGAATTTGGCCGCTCCCAGAATAGATGTTTTTTGGGGTATATCGGCGTACTCGCCGTTGCGCAGATCCGGATAACCGTGCGGCGCACCACCGATACGCCGGGAATAAAAGAGTAAATCCGCATCGTAGTCGCCGCCCGCCTCCGAACCGGTCAGGCGGTAATCGAAGAGATTGCGACTTTCAATAAAAAACGGACGCCGTTCCTCGAAAAAAACCTCGTAGCCATCGAGGCGGACCGCACCGGGATCGGCTTCCACCTGCCCGAAATCGGGATTGATCGTAAAGTCCAGGATGAGGTCGCTGGTGACCGCCAGTTTGCCGTCCAGTCCGGCGCTGACGCGGTTCCTGGAGCCATCGGCGAAGGGGTTGCCTTCCTCTTTGTCAAAACGTTCGGTCTGGGCGACCACATAGGGCGCCAACTCCACTTGCTTTCTGGTGGTCAGGTTACGCAGCCCGCGTAATTCGCCGAAACCGCTGACCCAGCCTCCCGAATTTTGGGGAATGTACTGCCAGGTAGAGCGCTCCTCTTTCCTGAAAATCCGCCGTTGCACCTGGAACCCCCAAACCGGCTCGGACTGGTTACCGTAGCGCAACTGGCTAAATGGAATTTTTAATTCCGCCGTCCAGCCGAGACTGTCCACGTGGGTTTTCGCGTACCAGATGGGATTCCAGTTCGAGTCCCAGTTATTGCCGTTGTTGGAAATGAACTCATCGCCCTTTACGCCGCTCACCGAGATCGTGAATGAAAAAGCCGAACGCAGATCGTGGTAACTGTCAATATTAATCTCTACCCAGTCACCGGGAAATTCGTCCCGGCGGCTCATGCGCTGCACGAGGCTATCCGGCGCGGTATCGAAGCAACGGTAAGCGATGAGCAGGAATTTCTCGTCGTAGAGGATCTTGAATTGGGTTTGCTGGGCCGGTGGAAGGCCTTCGGCGGGCTTATACTGGATGAAATCGCCGCCCCAGGCGACGCTTTTCCAGACCGGCTCATCGGGAATGCCATCCAGTTCGATGGTTGCTCCGCCCGCTGACTGGGTCAGGTATTGCTTCTTGGCAATTTCCTTTGAAGGGGTTTGTGCGGTTAATTTTCCGCAAAAAAAGAGTGCTGGGAGCAGCAGTAAGGGGAGCAAGTTTTTCATACAGGACCTGATTAGGTGGCAACCAAATGTCGAAAGGACATATGGTAATCGGTTAGGTTGCAAGGTGCCGGGAGTTTTCGGGCACCGGAGAATTAATCGATGACCGACCGGGGAAGGGGGTGCAACGGCGGAAAAGAAATTGTTGCGCTATCTTTGATCATCCCCTTTCCGCACCTGCCTGAATCAGAAAAAATGACCAGACTCTCCATTTTTGCAGCAGCCCTACTGCTGCTCCATTTGCCGGCTTGTCAGTCTGGTCAGGGGAACGATGCCTCCTGGTCGGAATACCTCGGCGGTCCGGACCGCAATCACTTTTCTTCGCTGACCCAGATCACGCCACAGAATGTCGGTCAGTTGCAGCTGGCCTGGTCCTATGCCGCACCGGACAGCGGACAAATGCAGATGAGCCCGATCGTAGTAGATGGGGTACTGTATGGCATGACCGCGGCGGTGCAGGCATTTGCGCTCGATGCGGCAACCGGCCGCGAACGGTGGCGGTTCGGCGATCCGCTGAAAGCCTGGCACAGTACCAGCCGAGGGGTGGCCTACTGGGCCAACGGCGCCGACCAGCGCATTTTATGCACCATCGGGCCCAACTTATCCGCCTTGGACGCTTCGACCGGCCAGCCAATCGCGACCTTCGGCGAGCAGGGGAAAGTAGACCTG
>JBKJKS010000465.1:0-4436 GCA_046597295.1 Saprospiraceae bacterium | reverse complement strand
GGCATGGTGTGTATGCCCTCTCCCCGGGTAAGGCAGCCACCTATACCAAAGCCGACGGGTTGGTTACCAATAACATTACGGCACTGGCCTATCATCAGCAAGGCCGGATACTGGCTGGTGACGATGGAGGCAATGTTTACAAAATATCGGGTCGGACCATTCGAAAAACAGTCCTCGGTCCGCCCAATCAGTACAACCGCTGCCGCCAGATCATTCCCCGCTCGGCCGATGCGTACTGGGTAGCCAATGACCGGGGCCTGTATTACCTGCAAGGACCGATGGTCCGAAAAATCGAGTATTTGAAAGGTTCTTTAAGCGGCTTTAAAACTATCCTGGCAGATTCCCAACGCCTCTGGTATGGCAACCACAACTCCCTCGGCTATTTATTTGTCGATCGCCTCGACCCGGTCAAAGTGACCTACCGTCGCACGACCGCCCTGGGTCTGGATGCCGACGGAAATGTCTGGGCCGGCCGGTTGGACGGGCTCTATAGCCAGCGCGACACTTTCCATTACAATTGGGGGGACCGCTTTCCTGCGCTGAAAAGCCGGATCGTTGCGGTAACGGGGGGCGGGCCCGGTAAGCTCTGGGTGGTCACTACGGAGGGCGGACTGCTGCTCTGCAGCGTAAAAGACGGTGCGCTCTACCGGCTGGATACGGTCCGGCCGGTCGTACAGAGCACCATTGAAAACATTCAATCGATCTATGTCGACACCGCCGGGAACGGCCGCGTCTGGATGGCCACCAACAGCGGCGTCTACGGCCTGCAGCCGTCGGACTGGAGCGTGGTGCATTACGACCAGCACGACGGCCTGGCGGACAACGACGTGAACTGCGTACTAGTCGCCCGGGATACCTTGTGGGCCGGCACCGTCTCCGGACTGAGTTATATTCCCCTGGCCCTGCACAGCGGCTCCGATGATTTCGGCACTTTCGTAACCGGCCTGCACTATCAATCGGCCGGAAAGCCGGTTTTTCTCCACCTGCTGGACTCGTTATCCCCGGGGCACCGGATCATTGTCCTACCACCCAACGCCGTCATGGTAACGCTGGATCTGGCGGGTCTGAATTACAGAAGTCAGGGTAATCTGCGCTACGAATGCGTGACCACGAAGATGCTGCCGCCCATGTGGTGGTGGACCCGGAGCAACCTGTATGCCTGGATCAAGAACGGGTTCAGCAGCGTGCCGGAGACCACCATCATCGCTGACAACAACCTCAACTTCGGTATTTCTTTTCCTTCCGGCTGCTACCGGTTCAAATTAACGGCTATCACCACCCAGGGGGCGTACAGCAAGGCGCCCGATCACTGGACCATCATCATGCGGCCCTACTGGTATAATACGGTCTGGTTCGACCTGTTGCTGTGGGGTCTGGTGGCCTACATCCTCTGGCGCATGCTGCATGCCCGCATCGATTACCGCAAGCTGCATGTTGCCGTCTCGGAGTTGCAATTGCAAGCCCTGCAGTCACAAATCAACCCGCATTTTGTCGGTAACAGCATCAATGGCATTCAACAGTTTTTTTATCCGCCCAACCCCGCGGCGGCCAGCAACTACATCGAGCTGTTCACCCGGCTGCTGCGCCGCACCATTATCCTGTCCGAACAGCATTTTAACTCCCTGGAAGAAGAACTGGCCTATGACCGCGACTACCTGCAGATGATCCAGCTGCGCTTCGGGGAGCGTTTTCGATACACCATCACCGGCGCAGAGTCCATTCCGGGCGACCTGCCTTTCCCTTCCATGCTGCTGCAACCCATTCTGGAAAATGCAACCATTCATGGACTGACGCCGGAAGGAATATCGCACCTGGTGCTGCAGTTTTCGTACCGGAACCAGGAACTGTACTGCAGCATCACGGATAATGGTATGGGCTACAAGGCATCGCAGGCCCGTGCGACGACCAAACCGGTGGAGCAGAAATCCAAGGGGCTGGAATTGCTGGAAAAAAAGGTGACGGCTTTCAACCATTTGTACGAGATCGGTCTGCGCCTGGATATAGTGGACCTGGCCGATGACGAAACGCCCGGCCAGGGCACCCGGGTGGTCATTGCTTTCCATCCTGAAAAAATAAAAACGCCCCGGCGCGCTTCCCGGAGGCCGAAGCGCAGGCCAGCCGAAACCATGTTGCACCCGCTGGATTAACCCAGACAACTACTACAACCAATTGAAGATGAAGGGAATAACTGCTTTGCTCGTCGACGACGAGGCCGGCGCCATCAACACCCTGCGGGGGATGCTCACCGAATTTTGTCCGCAGATCACCCTTGTCGGGGAAGCCATGTCCGTCAAAGAAGCGCTGCGGATGGTGGCCCAGCTCCAGCCGGAACTGGTCTTTCTCGACATCGAATTGCCACCCTTCAGCGGCTTCGATTTTCTCGAGCTGACCCGGAAATATTCCTTCGGCGTAATTTTCACCACTGCCTACCCCCAGTTTGCCGTCGAAGCCATCAATCTGGTGCAGCCCTGGGCCTATTTGATCAAGCCGTACAGCACCGACAGCCTGGTGGAAGCAGTACGCGTCGCCACCCATAAAATAGCGGTCATGGAAGCGGCTCCGCTGGAACAACCGGTGATGTCCGACCATCAGGGTATTATCCTGCAGGACAGCCGCAAAGGTAACATCGTGCTCAAAGTGCGCGATATTCAATACTGCCGATCCGATGGCTCGGCGCTGGAGATCTTCGCCCTGCGGAACGGCAAAACGGAAAAATTCCTGTTGTACCGGACCCTGAAAGACCTGGAAGCCCAGCTGCCGGCGACGCTTTTCTGCCGGGTGCACCACAGTTTCATCATCAACCTCTCCTGCGTAGAACGGTATGAAATCACCAAGCACGTCCGGGTCGTTTATCTGAATGACGGGGTGGAAATCCCCATTTCCATCCAGAAAGCGGAACCCTTCGTGCAGAAGATGGCGGCGTTCTTACAATGACGGAGTGGGGTAGGGGTTGCTGTTCTGCTGGCTTTATACCTACATTAGCCGGCAAAACGACCGACTATGAAATTCGGACTCTTTATTTCTTCAATGCTGTTGCTGAGCCATGCCCTCGCGGCACAAGCCAACCTGAAAAGCCAGGCGGCCCAGCTGACGGACCAGCTCGAGGCGAAAGTCATCGCCTGGCGGCGCGATTTTCACGAGCACCCGGAGTTGTCCAACCGCGAATTCAAGACCGCCGAAAAAGTGGCCGCACACCTCCGCGCCCTCGGCCTGGAAGTACGCACGGGCATCGCCAAAACGGGCGTGGTCGGCATCCTCAAAGGCGGTAAACCCGGCCCGGTGATCGGCCTCCGCGCCGATATGGACGCCCTGCCGGTCACCGAGCGTAACAACCTGCCCTTCAAGTCGCTGGCCAAAGGACCGTACAACGGCGCGGAAGTCGGCGTGATGCACGCCTGCGGCCACGATACGCACGTGGCCATCCTGATGGGCGTGGCTGAAATCTTGTCCAAAATGCAGGCGCAACTTGCTGGCACCGTGGTGTTTGTGTTCCAGCCCGCCGAAGAAGGCCCGCCGGGCGACGAAGAAGGCGGCGCCCCGCTGATGATCAAGGAAGGCCTGCTCACGAATACCAAAATGGAAGTCATGTTCGGCCTGCACATCAACTCGCAGACCGAAGTGGGCAAGATCAAATATCGCGCGGGTGGGACCATGGCCGCCTCCGACTGGTTTTACATCACGGTGCACGGCAAACAATCGCACGGCTCCGCGCCCTGGAGCGGGGTGGACCCCATCGTGGTGTCCGCCGAAATCATCCAGGGCCTGCAGACCATCGTGAGCCGCCAGGTGGACCTGACCGAATTTCCGGCCGTGGTGACGGTGGGTAAGATCGAAAGCGGCGTGCGCGCCAACATCATCCCCGAGACCGCCGAGATGGTGGGCACCATTCGTACCCTCGACACGGCCATGCAGCGGCAGATCCATCAGAAAGTGGTGCGCACCGCGCAAAAGATCGCCGAGAGCGCTGGCGCCACGGCCGAAGTGCGTATTGAAAACAAAACCCCGGTCACCTACAACGACCCAGCCCTCACAGCCTGGGCGCTGCCCTCGTTGCGCGAGGCGGCCGGCACCGACCAGGTCATCGAGAACAAAGCCCGCACCGGCGCGGAAGACTTCGGCTTTTTTGCCCAGCAGATTCCCTGCTTCTACTTCTTCCTCGGCGGCATGCCGAAGGGCGGAGACGAGAAAAAGGCGCCGTCCCACCACACGCCCGATTTTTATATTGACGAGAGCGGAATGAAATTGGGGGTGAAGACCTTTTGTTACCTGGTGCTGGATTATTTTGGGAAGAAATGAGGGGATGCTGATGCTAGCAGCGGTTTTTTTCTACTGTCGTTGCGATAAAGTTGCCAATAATTCTTCCAGGTAATTCAAAGTCATTGTAAACCCTTCCATGAAGCCCATTTCAATCATCTTCTCTAAGCGGGTAAGAGATT
>JBKJKS010000303.1:0-13075 GCA_046597295.1 Saprospiraceae bacterium | reverse complement strand
GCTCAGCGGGATAACCCACCAACTAAAAGTTGGCGTTACAGGTATTTATGCATGTTCTCAGTATCCCGGTCAATCTGTGTGACCACCGACAAGTGGGTGGTTTCAAAGGCTCCTTTGGTGCGCTCCAGTCGTTCGCCTTCGGTTTTGACGGCGGTTTCGTCCTGCTCGATCTGGTTGAGGTAACCACCAATTTCGTCCTGGAGCCGGCTGATCTCCGTCTTATGGCGCTCGATCTGGTCGCGCAGGCGTTTCACGTCTTCCTGGCGGGCGGTGATCCGGCTGGCGGTTTGCGCCGTCAGGGCCTGATCGAACTGATTTTTTTCCTTGCTCACCACCTCGCGGTAGTAGCCGGCGGTTTCGATGAGTTTATCTTTGGTGACCCCGACCGTAGCGGCGGTAGCGAAAGCGCCTTTATGCGCGGTGGCTTCGTCCAGATCCATCTCGCGGAGGCTGGCGACGGCGCGTTTGAATTCATAGTAATCAAAGCCCGGCAGGTTGTTTTTTTCAATGGCAGTCGCCAGAAAGTCGAGGCTGCGTTCGTCCAGCCCTTCGGCGGCAAAAAGTGATTTGGTGGTGACCATCAATAGCGTGATGAAATGATGAAATAATAAAGCGATGTTCAATTGCCCCCGGCATTCAACCGGTGGACGACTGATTCGCGGGGCGAAAGAGCAGGCATTTTCCGGCGGCAGTCGCAAAAAAGCGACGAACGGGCAAAATTAACCGAAAAAGAAGTGATCCTGTGCTTAAAACATCGGCAATTCTGGCGGAAACGCGTTTGTTAACCCCAAGGTGATATTTCAATTTTTTCGGCTTTTCTTTGTCGAGTCATTGTGTTGCCAGCGCCTGACATATTTAAAACCCGTTATTGGTGAAAATTAACCTCTACATCTCCTACGCGATACAGGACCAGCCGCAGTTGAACAAACTGCTGCGGTGGCTCTATCCCATGCGCGATGAGATCAATATCTGGTACAACGATCCTCCGCCCGGACCGGAACCCCTGCCGCTGCCCTGGCGGCTGCTGCTCTTCTGGTACCGCCAGCCGGATCCGCGCCGCTACTACCTGCGCAACCTGCAGCGGCAATGCGAACGGGCGCATATTTATCTCTTCCTGACCAGTTACCACGCCATTCAGAACAGCTGGATCGACGATGAGATTACGACGGCGGTGCAGCGGTATACCGAATTCGGCGAACGCTATATCCGGGTCTACCCGGTCCTCGTCTCTCCCTCGCACTGGCAAACCCATTCCCGGCTGGCCCATTTCAAGGTACTGGGTCCACGCCGCAGCCTGGCCGCAGCGGTGCCGGAAGAAGAAGGCTATCTGGAAATTACCGAACAACTGACCCGGGTGGTGAAAGAGCTGCAGCGTAACCTGGAGGAGGAGAAATTTGCCCAGGGCCGGTCCATGCAGGCCAGCGATATTGCGCCGATCCGCACCGGCAGCGTGCGCCCCAACGTGGAAGAGGACCCCGCGCTCTTTTACGAATTACCGCCCGCCTTCACCGCTCCGGAGTGGCTGGGCTGGTCGGTACTGTTTTTGCTGTTCCTGGTCACCTTGTACGGGCTCCAACCCGAGCGCATCCTGGGCACCCCTTCGCGCCGCTACCTCAATGTGGAGCCGGCGGACCGCAAACCCATCGAGTACCTGCGCAACTATCCGCCGATGCCGCCGCCGCCCAGTGCCCCCCTCCCGACCCCCGGCGAACCGGATTCGGCCTTTGGGCGGTGAAAGCGAAGGGTAACTGGCAAAATTGCAACGGGCAAAAAAGCAGTGTGCCCGGCGCTGCCCGGGTGCCCTGCTCATAGTGACGCGGGGTAGAATACCTGGAAAAATGAAAACGCACCTCACTTTTAATACCATGCCACACGTACTGCTTGCCTGCCTGCTGCTCCTTTTTGCGGCCCCCCTGTGGGCGCAACAACCCATCGATCCCGATGCCCCGCAATCGTACCCGCCCATGGTCGCGCAGGGGCAGTTCCTGGGCCATATTCCGGCATTGCGCGAACTGGAGCCGGTGGTCATGCCGCCGTATCCATCCTCCGCAAAACTGTTGCGCAAGCGGAACTATTTTTTTCCCAATCCGATCAACAATCCTCATTCGTTGCCGCAGGGCGCTGATCCGCTGGCGCCCAGACAGCCGGTACAAACCGATAATAGTCCGGAACTCCTGCCCCTGCTCAATATCGAAGGCCTGCGCGATCCCAATGGGGCGACACCACCCGATCCGACCGGCGACATTGGTAAGAACCACTACGTGCAAATGGTCAATTCCTACGGGAACGCCTGGTTGCAGGTATGGGATAAGCATTCCGGTCAGCCGGTGTACGGGCCGGCCCTCACCAGTACGATCTGGCAACAGGTCGCCGGCGCGAGCAGCATCGGCGATCCCATCGTACAGTATGATGCCGCCGCCGAACGCTGGCTGATCATGGAAATGCAGGATTTTTCGGCCAATGGACTGCTGCTGGCCATTTCCGACGGCCCCGACCCGACTGGCGGCTGGAAAGCCTACGCCTTCCAGACCCTGGGCTTCCCCGACTATCCGAAACTTTATGTGTGGAACAATGCTTACTTCATCACGACCAACGAACAGGTGGGTGGCAACGTGTGCTCCGGCTTCGCGCTCGAACGCGACGCCCTGCTGGCCGGCGCAGGTACCTTCAAGATTTACCGCTTCACCATGCCCAACTACCTGGCCATCCAGTACCAGCCGGCTACCGGTGCGGATTGGGAAGCCGGCCCGCCACCGCCGCCCGGCAGCCCCGGCTACATCTTCCGGCTCTACGATGATGCCTGGGACGGCGGCACGGACCAAATTCAAATCTGGTCGGTTTTTGTGGACTGGAACGACGTAGCGCAGAGCCATATTGACGGACCCCAAAAGCTTTACCCGGCGCCTTTCGAAACGCGGGTCTGCTGGTCGGGTCTCTTCGATTGCATCGAGCAACCCGGTCCTGCTGCGCCCCGTATCACTGCGCTGGAGAACATCATCATGTACCGGGCGCCTTACCGCAATTTTGGCGATCATGAGTCGGTGGTGTTCAACCACGTAGCCGACGTATCGGGTCAGACCGGCGACGGGGGTGATGCGGCTGTGCGCTGGTACGAACTGCGCAAGTCCGGCGCCAGCCCCTGGACAATTCATCAGCAGGGCACTTATGCGCCCGATCTGGCCACCAATCGATTCATGGGGACCATTTCCATGGATGAAGCCGGTAACATCGGCCTGGGCTATACGGCCTGCAGCCAGCAGCTGTATCCCGGTCTGCGCCTCACCGGTCGCCGGGCGGGCGATCCGCCGGGCACGCTGCCCATCCAGGAACATGTGCTGGTGCCCGGTGCAAAAAGCCATCAGGATGAGCGCTGGGGCGACTACAGCAGTATGGCCGTCGATCCCGAAGACGGACGTACCTTCTGGTTCACCGGTGAGTACCAACCCGCCGGGGCGCAATGGGGCACCCGGATCGGTTCTTTTCGCATTCAGCGCGACACCTACGATGTGACGCCGACGATGCTGAAAACGCCGCTGTCCTCCGCTTTGCTGGGCAATGCCGAAACGGTGACCGTGGAGATTTTCGGCAGCGGCCTCCAACCGGCCACCGGGCTGTCGGTCTCGCTTTTTTTTGAAAATACCCTGGTCGTGACGGATGAGGTGCCCGGTACGCTGGCCTCCGGCGCAACGATGGCGCATACCTTCTCCCAAAAGGTCGCCCTGCCGACCGCCGGCCAGGACTATGCTTTCCGAGTGGTCACGCACTGGGAGAAAGACGGTTTTAGCCGCAACGATACCTTGAACACGGTGGTCAGAAAACTGACAGCCAATGATGCGTCCGTCGTGGGTCGGGCTGATTTTCCCGGCATCGTCTGCGGCTCGTCTGCGCCGGTCGGCCTGATCATCCGTAATGCTTCGGGCCTGCCGATGACCAGCGCACAGCTCCGTTGGAAAATGAATCAGCAGGCGGAACAGAGCTATGGCTGGAGCGGCTACCTGGCGCCCGGCGCCCGCGATACGCTTGCATTGACCATCACGGGGGTGCTGAACGGCCCGAATTCCTTCCGTGCGTACACCGTGCTGCCCAATGGAATGGAGGACCAGCATACGGCCAACGACACCTTACTGTTCAATTTTTATGGTAACCTGAATGGCACCCAGGTGAGCGCGCAGGTGCAAACGGACTACGGTATTCTGAACTGGGAAATGCGCACGCAGGATGGTACGCCGCTGATCGGCAGCGAGCTGGGTCCTGGTTTGACCGATTTCACCGTTTGCACCGACGATAATACCTGCTACCAGCTCCTGCTGAGGTCGCAAACATTGGCCTGGCAAGGCCGGTTCCGGCTGTATGACATCTTTGGTAACGTCCTGTTTGAGGCCACCGAGGCTACCTTCGATCCGGTGCAGGCATTCCTGTGTACGCCCCTACGGTATGCGGTCGATGTGGGGACTTACCAGCTGTTGGCTCCGCTGTCCGGCCCTGACCTCACGGCCGCCGAGCCCGTGAAAATTGCCGTGCGCAACTTCGGACTGCAGGCCAAGAACGGTATTCAGGTGGCTTACCGGCTCAATGGCGGCCCCTGGCAGACCGAAAGTTTGCCCGGCATCCTGGTGCCCGGCGCGATCCGGCCGTTTCAATTCGGCACCACCGAAAACCTCAGTCAACAGGGCGGACAATACGATTTCGAGCTGCGGGCCACCGTGAGCGGTGATCAAGCGCCGGAAAATGATACCCTGCAGCGCCGGGTGCTCAAGCGGCTGGCCAATGATCTGGCCCTGGAAAGCCTGCATACCTTTCAACTCTGCAACTTCGGGGATACGACCCTCGCGCAGGCAAGTATCGTCCTGCGTAATCATGGTTTGGCGACCAGCCATGCGTTCGAAATGCAGTACAGCATCAACGGAATAACCCAGCCCGCGCAGTCGGGTTATCTGGAAATCGCGACCGACCAGAGCGCAACGCTGTACTTTTCGCTGCAGGGTACGGTGCAGGGGCAAAACAACCTGCTCATGAACATCGGCCACGTCAACGGTTCGCCCGATGATGCGCCGGCCAATGACACGGCCAGCACCGGTTTTGTGATCTCTCCCAACGGGGTGCAGTACATCCTCAATATGTTCACCGACGATCACCCGGAGCAGAGCTCCTGGCAACTGGCCGATGAACAGGGTCAGCTGCTGCGCACTTTCGGGCCTTACCCCGCCCCATATGTCGGTTATGTGGAGTATATCTGCCTGCCGCTCGACAGCTGCTTCCGCCTGCGTTTGTTGGATAGCGGCGCCGACGGGATGCAGGGCTCGGCCAGCCTGCTGACCACCCAGCAGGGCGTTTGGGTATTGACCAACAACAATTTCGGCAGTCAGGTGGAAGTGCCTTTTTGTGTGACCTATGACTGCGCCAGTCTGCACATCGAGGCCGTCGCTTCGCCTGATTCCGCCACCACGCCCGCTCCCGACGGCACCATCCTGGCGCAGGCCACGGGCGGCGCCGCACCTTACCAATATGCGCTGGGCAGCGGCGCCTTTCAATACAGTCCGCTGTTTACCGGGCTGGCCGGCGGCGGGTATTTTCTGCGCGTACTGGATGCTAATTTCTGCGCCACGCAACGGGAGGTTTTTGTAGACCAGACCAGCGCTGCACAGGCGCCGGCGCCGGCCCGCGCTTTGCTGGCGGCGCCCAACCCAACCAAAGGCCTGGTCAATCTGTATTTGCCGGCCTGGGGCGATGAGCGGGCGGTCACCTGCGAAGTGTTCGACAGCCGAGGTAAAATGCTGCAGACTGCCCGCCTGAACCGCTGGGATGATGCGCTGCGCGGCGTGGTAGCGCTGGACAACTATCCGGCCGGCCTGTACCTGCTGCGGCTACGCGGATTGGATCAGGCATTCAGCATCCGGGTGGTCCGGGAGTGAAGCGCCGGGCCCTGCAGCAGATAGCGGATTGGCGACCGGGCCCACAAGCGGCACTTATTCTAAAACTTTAACATTACTGCTTTCCATTTTTCCAAACCGCACCGTGAATTGGCACGGTTTTTCGAAATAGTAGACTTAGAAAGGTAAAAACATTTGATTGGTTAATTGTTTTCATGGTTATGTTGTAGCCGTCCTGTCGAAAAGACAGGACGGCTTTTTTTTTGTGTACGCCGGATTTCCAAATCCGGCGGCGCTGTGCGGTAAGTTCGTACGCCGGATTTCCAAATCCGGCAACCCGGCGCGAAAAGGGCGGATTTGGCAATCCGCCTTACAGGATGTTAACCTCCGGTTCCAGGCGGATACCGAATGCATCGTCCACGCTTTGAATGATGGCCCTGGCCAAAGCCTGCACCTCCGCACCCGTTGCGCCCCCGTAGTTGACCAGCACCAGCGCCTGTTTTTCATAGCAGCCGGTGTTCCCCACCCGTTTGCCCTTCCAGCCGCATTGCTCGATCAGCCAACCGGCCGGGATTTTCACCCTGGCGTCCGGCAGCTCGAAATGTGGCATTTGCGGATGCTGGGCCAGCAGGTGCTCCAGCGTAGCACGCCCGGCCTCCGGGTTTTTGAAGAAACTGCCGCAGTTACCGATCACGGCGGGGTCGGGCAGCTTGGCGGAACGGATTTGGATCACGGCCCGGCTCACGTCGGCAATGGTCGGCTGGAGAATGCCCTGTTGCTGCAACGTGCGTTGCAGCTCGCCGTAACCGAGCTGCAGCCGGTGATCGTATGCGGTAAGCGCGAAGGTGACCGAGGTGATGCAATAGCGCCCTTTGGCAGCCTGTTTGAAAATACTGTTGCGGTAGCCGAATTGGCAATCGGCGGCCCTGAAGGTTTGCAGCTGGCCGGTCGCCAGTTCCAGGGCCTCGAGTTCGATAAATACATCCTGGAGTTCTACGCCATAAGCGCCGATATTCTGTACCGGTGATGCACCGACGGTACCGGGAATAAGGCTCAGATTTTCCAGACCGCCCAGCCCCCGGGCGACGGTATACGCCACCAGGCCATGCCAGTTTTCGCCGCCACCGACCTTCACGCGGACGTCGTTGCCGCTGCTGCCGATCTCTTCGATGCCCGGAATGGCATTTTTCACCACCAGTCCCGCCACATCGCGGGTAAGCAGGATGTTGCTGCCGCCCCCGAGGAGGAGCGCCGGTTGAATGCCGGTTTGGAGCACTTCCTGCAACGCCTCCACCGTGCGCACTTCGGCAAATCGGGCGGCACGGGCGGGGAGGCCAAAAGTGTTGTAGGGTAACAACGAAACGTCGGAGGTAATGGTCATGAGCGGTCAAAGGTAGGGCAAGTATCCGGCGGGAACAGGAATTTAGCGGGCGCCAACCGGCCCAATTTCAGGCGGAAGAAATAAAATTGTTTTTGCCGGGCGATTCCATCCGTCGGAAAAGGATTGCCGTGTAGTTTTGGACGCTGAATCAAGCCAATTTGCCATGCCGACCGACACCGTTCAGCAATTCATCCGTGATCACCTCGATGCCGATCCGCAAGGGCTGCTGCTGGCCGCGCACCGTTACCCGGACGTGCCGATGCCGTACGTGGCCGGTCAATTGCTGGCCCTGCGCAAGGTGCGCGACAAAATACCGGGCTGGTACGATCCGGCCCTGCGTTTTCCGCCGCAATTATCGATAGAACAGGCCTCCTCGGAGCGCACGGCCCGCTTCAAGGCCAGCCTTTTTTCCGGCCTGCGTATGGCCGACCTGACCGGCGGACTGGGCGTGGATGCCTGGGCCTGGGCGGCGCGCTTCAGCCGGGTGGTGTACGTGGAACAAAACCCTGAACTCGTGGCAGCGGCGCGCCATAATTTCAATGTACTGGGCGTCCACAACATCGATTGCCTACTGGCAAACGCGGAGGACTTTCTGGCGGTGACCGAACCCTTCGATCTGCTGTACCTTGATCCGGCCCGTCGAAATACGCAGCAGCGCAAGGTGTTCCGGCTGGAAGATTGCCAGCCCGATGTGCTGGCTTTGCAGGCTACTTTGCTGTCCCGTGCGCCGCAGGTGCTGGTAAAAACCGCCCCCTGGCTCGATCTCAAAATGGCCGTCCGCCAGCTCGCCACGGTGAGCCGCATTTGGGTGGTATCGGTGGCTGACGAATGCAAGGAAGTGCTGTATTTACTGAAAGCCGCCGCGCCGCCGGCCGATGAAGTGCCGGTGACGGCCGTGGCGCTGGGAAATGACCAGCGGGAATTTACTTTTACCTGGCGCGAGGAGCACGCGGCTTTAGCGCCCCTGTCAGCGCCACAACAATATTTGTACGAGCCTGATGCGGCTGTCCTGAAAGCGGGCGCCTTCCGCAGTTTTGCCGAGCGGTTCGGTTTATTCAAACTGCATCCCAACACCCATTTATATACCTCCGATCAATTACGGACGGAGGTGCCGGGACGCAAATTTCGATTGGAAGTGGTCTGCAAATACGACCGGAAAGCAGTGCAGCGCGCCATTCCGGGCGGCAAGGCTAACCTGGCCACTCGTAATTTCCCCGATCCGGCAGATGTTGCGCGCCGACAGCTCGGCTTGGCCGACGGGGGTGATGACTATTTGTTCGCCGTGACCACGCTGGATGAAAAAAAAGTCGTCCTGGTGACGCGCAAGGTGTAGATAAGTGGGGCGGTCACTTCGCGGCATTCCCCACTTTAAAATGCCTGGTCACAAAATGTCCGGAAAAGCCCAAAAAAATGAGGAATTTAATCCGCAGAATGGGCGCAGCCGGCGTCAGATTCGTGCATTTGGCGGCTTCAAACCGGATTTACAGCGTGGCACAATGCTATTACAGTTTCAGACAATCCGTCAGCGCCTGTGCAGGCGTTCCGTTCGGGGTCACTTTTACCTAAAATTTTATTAAAAACGCTCGTATCATGATGAAAATTAGCCGCTATTGCCTCGCTCTTTGCCTGTCCCTTGCCGTCGGCATGACAGCTTTGCAAGCCAGCACCTCCCTGCCCATTACGCCCCTCACCAGCGTACCAACGCCCACCAATCCCCGCGCTCAGGAAATAACCCAGCGCCTGGAGGAAATCAAAGCGATTGACAAATCCACTTTGAGCGCCAGCGAGCGCAAAGCCTTGCGCAAAGAAACCCGGGAACTGAAGCGCGCCGGTGGCGGCGTGTACCTGTCGGTCGGCGCCATTATTCTGATCGTGGTGCTGCTGATCCTGCTGCTCTGAGCGGAGCCGTTTTCGAACTAATTATAGTACTATTAGCCCGCTGCACTTCGCTGTGCAGCGGGCTGATTTTTTGTGCTTTTACTCAGCCTGGGTCCACGTCCACCGCCACCTGCACCAGCCCAAAGCCTGGCTGGCCCAGCATCAGCTCGTTGAAATGGCGGATCATGGCTTTGGCATCCGACAGCAGCGGTGCAGATTTCTCTAATTTGAGCAATATTTCCTGGGTGTAGTAGCCGCGCACCCGCGCCACGTGGGGCAGCACCGGACCCAGTACCCGGTCGCCGAGTTTTTCTTTCAATTGTTTGCCGAAAAATGCCGCCGCCTGGTGCACCGTGCGTTCCTCCTTATGCCGCAGGGTCAAGTGAATCAGGCGGTAATAGGGCGGGTAGTGAAATTCGCGGCGTTCGTGTAGCTCGCGTTTTAGAAAGGAGAAAAAATCGCCGCTCATCACTTCCTTCAAAACCGGGTGCCCCAGCGCGAAAGCCTGCACCAGCACCCGGCCTCGCTTATGTTTGCGTCCGGCCCGGCCGGCCACCTGGGTGAGCAGTTGGTAGGCCCGTTCCCCCGCCCGGAAATCGGGGAAGCGCAGTAGCTGGTCGGCGCTGATCACGCCCACCACGCCCACGTTCTCGAAATCGAGGCCCTTGGTCACCATCTGGGTGCCGACCAGGATGTCCAGCCGTTTTTCCTCGAAGTCGTTGAGCAGGGCCGCCAGGTTGGCCTTGCTGCCGGCGGTGTCCAGGTCCAGGCGCCCGATGCGGGCCTTGGGCAGGTGTATTTTCAGTTCGTCCTCGATCTTTTCCGTGCCGAAGCCCAGCAGGGTGACCTTGCCGCTGCCGCAGGCGGGACAAAGCGTCACCGGCTCGGTCTGGTAGCCGCAGTAGTGGCAACGCAGCCGGTTGGAATGCTTGTGGAAAGTGAGGCTCACGTCGCAGTGGCGGCACTGGGCGGTCCAGCCGCAGACCTGACATTCCAGGATGGGGGAGTAGCCCCGGCGGTTCTGGAACAGGATGGCCTGTTCCCCCGCGTCGAGCGCAGCCTGCAGGCCTTCGAGCAACGGGGTGGAAAAAATGCCCTGCATCTGTTTCTGCTTATGCTGCTCTTTCAGGTCGATGGGCTGCATTTCCGGCAGTTGCAGGCCGCCGAAGCGATCGGTCAGGTTGACCAGGCCGTATTTGCCGGTCTGGGTGTTGTAATAACTTTCCAGCGACGGGGTGGCCGTGCCGAGCAACACCTTGGCCCCGTACAGGTGGGCCAGGTAAATGGCGGTGTCGCGCGCATTGTAGCGCGGCGCAGGGTCGTACTGCTTGTACGAGTTGTCGTGCTCTTCATCCACGATGATCAGTTGCAGCCGCTGAAAGGGCAGGAAAAGCCCGGACCGGGCGGCCAGGATGACCGACTGGCCGGCGGCGGCACTACGCCAGATTTCCACCCGCTGCTGGTAGTTAATCTTGGAATGGTACACCGCTACGTCGCTGCCCAGCACCCGTTGCAGGCGGGTGGTGAGCTGGGTGGTTAGCGCGATTTCGGGCAGCAGGTACAGCACCTGCCCGCCCTGCCGCATGGTCTCGCGGATCAGTTCGATGTAGATGCGGGTCTTGCCACTGCCGGTGATGCCGTGCAGCAACACCGTGCTTTTTTCCTGGAACTGCGCCCGGATCTCGTCCACGGCGTGCTGCTGCTGCGTGGACAGCTCGCCGGCTGCAGAGAGTTCATCCTCGTAGCCGCTTAGCCGGCTCACCTCCCGATCGTATACTTCGAGAATGCCTTTTTTGACCACCGTGTTGAAAGAAGAAATAGAGACGTCGGCTTTGTACAGCACCTCCTGTTTCAGCACCACCGGCTGCTGTTTGCTGAGGGCGAGGTAAGCCATCAGGATTTCCATTTGCCGCTCCTTGCCGGACAGTTCCGCGAAGACGTCACGCAGCAGGTCCGGCGCGGAGCGGAAGGGCTCGGCCAGGCGCACGGCGGCCACTTTGCGGGGTTTGAACTTCTCCTGCAAATCTTCCCGCAGGAACAGCACGCCTTTGTTCAGCAGCCGCTGAATGACCGGGAACACCGTTTTCTTGTTCAAAATTTTGCGGGCATCGTCGATGGTCACCTCCTGCTGGAGATGCAGGGCTTCGGCAATGAGGTATTCGTCACTGTCTAGGCTCGAAAAATCGTCGCCGAAAGTGGCGCTGAACACCAATTTGGTTTCGCTGGTCAGTTTCAGGTGGCCGGGCAGCGCGGCCTGCATGACCTCACCGAGGGTGCAGCAGTAGTAGTCCGCCAGCCAGTCCCACAAGGCGAGCTGCTGCGGCGAGACCACCGTCACCTCGTCCAGTACAGCCATGATCTTTTTCAGCCGATAGTCGGGCGGGGTGGCGTGTACGTTTTGCACCAGGCCGCTGTACAGTTTGCTCGGTCCGAACTGCACTTCCACGCGCACGCCGGGCTGCACCTGGGCGACCAGTTCATCGGGAACGGCGTAGGTGTAGGTGCGTTTGGGCAGCGCAAGGGGGAGAATGATATCGGCGTAGGTGGGCATTATCCAAATAAGATTTCCATCAACTCGTCCCGGCTAAGCCCGAGGTGCTCGGCAACATCGGCGAGGATGGCCGACAGGGTACCCACTTTGAGGGGAGCATGATTCGGCAAGGTAATGTGGTGCTGGCTGGGTTCCTGGGTGGTCATGCGTATATGGCTACCCTTTTGTCGGGTAATCTCGTAATTAAAGTTTTTGGAAAGTAACTTTCCCAAATCGGCACCTGATAGGTTACGGGGAAGTTTCATAATACCATTTCTTCGCGCTTCACGGTATGCAGCGTAAAGGAAGCGGGGACGGCATCGTCATCAAAATGGCAAAGAATGGCCTCCTTAATATTGGCAATCAGTTCGTCCCAGGTATCACCTTGTGTGTAAATACTATACTGTGGACATTTCGCCGTGTAGCCACCTTCTTTGTCTTCATGCACAATGAATAAAGGTTTAGGCAATACATCTGCTATAGTGCTCATATAGGACGACAATTTGAAAGCAAAATTAAGAGAAATATCCACCCTTTTTCGGCAAACATCCTTGGAACTACATCACTCCCAAAAAATATTTTAGCCGTTGCCGCGACCACGGAAGCGCAAACAAGGTTATTTTTGTGCAAATTTGAGCCACCGGGTACGCTGCTACCGTGCTGCGTATCCCATTTTTTTTACTAAAACCATTCATGTAGTTGGCATTCAAACCTTTCCGACCCAAACCTCCGGGCAATCGTCCTCCCGGCGCCCGACCCGGCGGTGGCCCTCGCCCGTTCAATCGCGGCCCACAAGCACCCGAACACCGCATCAACGATTTTATCCGCAACCCCGAAGTACGTCTGGTGGGGGATAATCTGGAAGAGATCAGCACGACCGTGGGTCAGCCGATCGAAAGTGCGGTGTACCCAACCTCCAAACTGCAGAAGTGGGCCGAAGAAGTGGGCCTCGATCTGGTGGAAATATCGCCGAATGCCGATCCGCCGGTGGTGCGTATTACCGACTACAACAAATTCCTGTACCAGAAAAAGAAGCGGGAAAAGGAGCTGAAGGCCAATGCGGCCAAGGTCGAGCTCAAAGAGATTCGTTTCGGTCCGGAGACCGGCGACCATGATTTTGATTTCAAGCTCCGCCACGCCAAGGGTTTCCTCGCCGAAGGCAACAAGGTGAAAGCCTACGTGCAATTCCGCGGGCGGGCCATCGTGTTCAAAGACCGCGGGGAACTGCTGCTGCTGCGCTTTATGAAAGAGCTGGAGGAGTTCGGCGTAGCCGAACAAATGCCCAAGCTGGAAGGCAAGCGGATGGGTGTCATCCTGTCGCCCAAGAAAACCGGCGGCAGCGGCCCGGTCAAGAAAAAGGAAGAAAACTAAAAGGCAACAAGCAAAGGGCAATAAGCAATAAGCAAAGGGCAACAG
>JBKJKS010000692.1:0-2659 GCA_046597295.1 Saprospiraceae bacterium | reverse complement strand
GATTCTGGGAAAGGGCCGCAAAAAAGGGCGGGCCGAATTCGAGGAGCTGGGGACTTTTTTCCTGGCAGAGCGTGGTACGGATATTCCGCCGAAGCAGATCGTGATCGGCTGCTCCTTACCCGGCATTGTAAACCAGCTGCGGCCGGGAGAGCGGGTGCTGTTCGACGATGGTATGTTTGAAGCCCGGGTGGAAAGCGTCGCGAAGGGCGTCGCTCTGCTGAAAATGGTGCGTATTTCCGCCAAAAAGCCCCGTTTAAAGGCCGAAAAAGGTATTAATTTCCCCGACTCTACCCTCCGGGTGGATGCGCTTTCCGTAGAAGACCGCGCCGTGTTGCCCTTTGTAGCCCACCATGCCGATCTCATCGGCTATTCTTTCGTCAGTAAACCGGAAGATTTGCAGGCGCTGCAGGAACTGCTGACCACCCTCTGCGCCGGCAAGTCCATCCCGCCGATCATTTTAAAAATCGAGACCCGGGAAGCGGTCAGTCAGCTGCCGGCGCTGCTGTTGCGCGGCATGACCCAGCCGGTCTTCGGCGTAATGATCGCCCGCGGCGATCTCGCCGTGGAAATCGGTTTCGAACGCATGAGCGAGATCCAGGAAGAAATTCTCTGGATCTGTGAAGCCGCCCACGTGCCGGTCATCTGGGCCACCCAGGTGCTGGAAAACCTGCACAAGTCGGGCATTGCCACGCGCTCGGAAGTGACCGACGCGGCCCACGCGGCCCTGGCCGAATGCGTGATGATCAACAAAGGCGACCATACGCTGAAAGTGATCGAAATGCTCAAGGACATTCTGGCGCGCAGCGGCGGGCATCGTTCCAAAAAGTCCTATTTCATGCGCCCGTTGAGCATTGCCAAAAATTTTATTTCCGAAGGGTAAGATTTATTTGCAGGCTGTAAAAATATAATTAACTTTGTATTTCAAAGTTCTTTTAGCACGTCTATTCGACTTTGTCGACTCCAAATGAGCAAAAGGCAAGAACCAATTCGTTATAAAGGATTTATAAATTTACAAGCGAAATAAATTTCGCCCTCCACCTCAACCGGTTAGCAAAATGGTTTCAGAAATATTTGATCGTCCTCTCATAAAGGCTAACACTGCCGTCGCCGGCTATTTCGGCCCCCAAAGCATGACCTGGCGCTTATACCGCGAACCCATCGTCATCATCGGCGGCGTGCGGGCATTGTTGCTGCAGGTGGCCCATCCGGCAGTAGCGGAGGGCGTGGCGCATTTCAGCAATTTCAAAAAGGACGCGCTGGGCCGCGGTTTTCGCACCTTTTCAGCGATGGCCATGATTTATTTCGGTGATCAACAGCAGGCCGACACGGTGGCCCGACGCCTTTTTCGGGTACACAGCGCCATCCGCGGGCCGCTGCCGGATGGGCAACCTTACCGGGCCACCGACCCGGGTTTGCTGCTGTGGGTGCTGGCCACACTGACGGAAACCACCATCCAGGTCTTCGAACAGGTGCCGGTGAAAGGGCTGCCGGTCGACTGGCGCGAGCAGTTTTACGAAGAAAGCAAAGTGGCGGCTACTTTGCTGGGTATTCCGCCGGCGGCTTATCCGCCCGATCTGCCCGCTTTTCGCCAGTACTTTGCAGAAATGCTGCATGGCCCGCTGTTGGGTAGTACGCCCACCACCCGCGAAGTCGCCCAGGCGGTGCTGCAACACCGCTGGACGCCGACCGCACTGGCCAATCTGCTGGCCGCCGGAGGACTGCCGGAGCCGCTGGCAGGGCGCCTGGGGGTACGATTACCCCATAATTATACCGTCCGTTTCGAGCGCTGGCTGAATTTCGTGCGGGTCATGTACCGGTTGTTGCCGCAGCGTTTGCGCTATTCGCCGGCCTATTACCAGGCTTTGCGGCGCATTGCCCGGGCGGAGGGGAAATGCCAGCCGCTGCTGGGCCGCTGGTATGACTGGCTAGCCAAAAAGACGGGCATACCACTGGGGTTAACGCCGAGCGTAAATAATGGTCAATCTATCTAAAAACTTTACTTCAAAATAACCAACTTTCGCGTCTGCCTGAAATTGCCCGCCTGCAAATAGAACCAATAAGCACCTGCCGCTAAATTGCCCGCTTCAAAAGTGCTGGTATGATCGCCTGCAGACATCCGTGCATGGACGATCACGGCTACTTCGCGACCCATCAGATCGAGTACCGACAGCCTGACCGCCTCCGAAACAGGCAAGTGATATTCAAGCGTGGTCGTCAGTATAAATGGATTGGGGTAGCCCGGCGAGAGCGAGCAGCCCGCCGGCGACTGATTGGCTTCCGCCACGGCAGAGGGAGCAAGGCAATTATAGGTGCTGGCAATCGCAATTGAATCAATATTTGCACCCAGATCTTTTCCATCCGTGCCCAGGTTCTTGTAGGGACTGGCAGCCGTCAGGTGATAATCCCCTGCGGCATAATTGACGAAGCCGACGGCCGCCGCATTCGTTGGGAAGTAATTGCCGGCCGGATAACCATTGGGCGTTCCACCGATGGCCACATTCCTGGTGACGGTCCAGTTCGGGTTGAAATACATGGCCAATGTGGTGTTCGCCGTGCCCGTGCCGCTGCCAATAAATCCGTAGTTGGCATGGTTGACGATGTTGTTTTGAAAAACGAAAAAATCCGTTCTCGGCGATCCGTCCGACACCAGATAAGCATT
>JBKJKS010000396.1:0-5193 GCA_046597295.1 Saprospiraceae bacterium | reverse complement strand
TGTTTACCATCACCGGCGGCAATGGGTTCATCTCCTGGGGTATGCAGTACGTATCGGCGTGAGCGAGCCGATGAGGGAGGCCAGCCCCGTCGATACGTACTGCATACCCCAGGAGATGAACCCATTGCCGCCGGTGATGGTAAACAGGCCGGTGAGCAACTGCCGGCCGACGTAGCGGCGATTGAGTAGGGTGGGCGGGGTCTCCGGCGTTGGGACTTGGGCGGCGTTCGCCTGGCTGCGGGACCTTTGCCAGCGGCTATTCCCGTACGCCAGCGCGAGCAGCAGTGCGCCGGCGATGGTCTGCCGAATGCCCACCAGCATATAAGGCGGAAAATCGCGGATGGCCAGTTTGATGCCAGTGTAGGTGGTGCCCCAGATGATACAGATGGCGGCCAGGGCGAAGTAGGCGCGCCGCCGGTTCACATCCGGGCCGGCCGGCGGTGGTTGTTGGATAGTCGTCTGGTCTTTGATCTTCACGGCGTCCGGATTTTTATGCATTCAGGCCCGAGCGTAGCGGCGGCGGCGCATCCAGCCAAATAGCCACCCGAACAGGCCGAGAAAGGCCAGCGGCAAGGCGAGGTTGAGGGCCTGCCACATTGGTTTCTCCGCCTGGGCGCGCACCGTATCGAGCAGGCGAAGTTCAACGGTCTTGGAGCGGGCGGCCACCACGCCATTCGGATCGATCAGGTATTCTATCGCGTTGAGCAGCAGGTCTTTATTGGCATAGGCGATGTCCTCGTTACGGTTGTAGCCGAGCGGATACCACTGCTTGCGCTCCTCATTGGCAAAGTTGGCGGCCACGTCGCCGTCGCTGATGACCAGCATGCGCGTGGGAACACTGGTGGCCCGGAAGTCCATGCCGATCCGTTGTAAACCGGCCAGCATCTCCGCCGACACGCGGTTCTCGTAGTTGGAGGCGAAGACGCCTTCGAGCAGCACGCCGACGGTCTGCGGACCTTTGTTGAAAAATTCGGGCTTCGGCTCCTGGCGTAGCATTGCAAAACTGATGTCTACCGGGCTGAACTGCAGGTTGCTGTAGCGGCTGGTCTTGATGAGCGGCGTTTTCGTCACCGCCGTTTTGGTGCGGATGGTATCGATGGTCGAGCAAAAATGCAGGTCCACGCGGTCCAGGTTGCGGACGATGGGATGGGTGCCGACGGGCAACACGGTTGGAAAATAGTACCAGGGATACAGCTCGAACTGCGGCTGGTTACCCACTTTGCCGGCGACCAGCTTCAGTTTGGAACACTCCATGTCCATCACCAGGTCGGGCATGATGCGGATGCCGTATTTGAAAAGCATGTCCTCCAGTTGGAGCGGATAGTCCTGCGGTACAAAATGACCCGTGGCGGCGAGGCTGTCGAGGTCGGCATTGAGGCGGTCGATGAGCCAGAGCACGTGGCCGCCCTGCATGATGTACTGATCGACTTTAAATTTATCCTTTTCGGCGAAAGCCGTCCGCGGCTTGGCGATGACGAGCAGGGCGCAGCTGGCCGGCGTGAGGTTCACCACCGAATCGAGCACCAGGCGGTCGGTGTTGTAAAACTGGAGCAGGCTGCGTTCCAGGTCGAAGGTCTGCGGTTTGGTGAGCTCACCGTGCCCGGTGGTGAACAGGATGAAGGGTTTCGCGGGCATCAGCAACTTCTTGATGGCGCTGGCGAATTTATACTCCAGTTTTTTTTCCGAGTTATTAATAACCTCCGGCGAAATAGCGGGGGAGTTGTTCTCAATGAGGTTGACCGGAATCTGCCGGCTGCCGTAGTGGAAAATGGCCACCGGGAATACAGATTTTTTCACGCTCTGGCCGGTCTCCTTGATGTCGATGGTCATCGGCTCGATGCCCGCTTCGCGCAGGGCCTGCTGCCGGCCCTGCACATCTTCGCGGCTGCCGCGCAGGGGATCTTCGAAATTGTACTCGATCAAGCCGTTTTGCGAGCGCATGTCCTCCAGCATTTCGCGGGTGGCCGTCTGCAGGCGTTTGAAGCCGGCCGGGAATTCGCCGTCCAGCAGTACTTCGACGTAGACGCGCTCTTTCAGATCCCGCAGCATTTGCTTGGTGGGCTGGGCCAGCGTATAACGCCGGTCGCCGGTCAGGTCGGCCTGGGTATAAAAGATGCCAGCTAAGACATTGATAAACAGCAGGATACCGCAGAAAAAAACGAATTGCAGGAGGGCCTGGGAACGCCGGGAACGGGACATGGGCTACATCGAACGGTAAACTCCACACCGGAGGTAGTGCGGATACGAGGCGCAAAAATACGCCTTCTGAGCATAAAAATGCCTGGTCGCAGCCCGACGTTAGTAGTCTTTCGTTACCATTTTCATCCCGTACCGGGCAAGTTCGAAAAAGCGCCCCTCCCTGTCCTTATAAGGGAATCCCGCCTGCAATTGAGCAAGATCCAGGTGTTCATAGTCGTAAACCGCTGCATGCCAACGCAGGTCGCTTAGCGCCGGATCAGGTAAATTGGGCAACAAATAGGCTAAATCGGGCAGTAGCATTTGGCTGAACGACGCTGGCGGGCCCTGAATAATCCAGTTAAAGATGTTGGACGAGCCGGGTATATTGTCAAAGATTGTCACTTCGATCAAATCCGGATTGCCGCCCACGGGGACCTGTAAACTATGCCAGGGTGAAAAGAGCACGGACCCGATGGAGAGTGTGGTCGGCTCCAGGCGCAGCACGTCGCCGGGCGGAAATATTTTTTCCATGAAGTAATTCCCCTGTCGCATCCGTACCCGGAAATGGCTCTCCGGAGGCAGATTAGCAGGGAAGGGGACTTGATCAGGGACCAGAACGGAGTCGAAGGAAAGATAGGTGGCCAGGTAGGTAAACCGTTTAAAATCAGGCGCTACAGCCGATATCTCCACTTTATTCAACTGGCCATTACCGGGCTGTTGTATCGTTGCAAAATTTTCCGGTAAAAAATCTGTCCATTGTAGCACTGTAGAATCCGGGTATAAATCCGCGTTGGGCAAGTATAAAGCGCGGAAGGGGAAACCTGGTTTATCCCGCACCCGGATCATCAGGTCCTCCGCCTGGTTTAAAGTAGAAATTGTTATTTCTACAGTTTGGGTAGATGGGTCATAAGGCAGGTAGCCAGCTCCGTAATTGTATTGGCCTACGTTCACCGAATCCACCGCTTCGATGCCCTGTATAAACAAGTGGTGGAGATTAGCCGAATACGAGGGAGCATAAAATAGAATGGGCAAAAAAACCACCGGGGCCCCATCTGGGACCCCATAATGCGAATTTATGCGTCCCTGATCGTGTTCACCCCTGGATACGAGATGCAAATTATAGGTATCCGCCTCCTCTGCGGCCGTGTATTCAAATTTTTCCATGAATTGGGTAGCACCCCGAGGCAGGTCAAAAGTTTTCAGGACAGTACCGGCATCGTCGGTGACCACCAGCCAGGATTCACTGTTACTATAAACGGTAGGAAAGTTGCAATTTACGGTGTACTCGTACACGTCGTAATTTGCAATTTTCGTTTTGGCGCAGCCAGCGCAGAGTACCAGCAAGGGCAGCAAGCGAGAAAAAACTTTCATAGGTCACCGGTTGAATAATTTTTCGTCAAAATTTGCAGTCCATAGCGGGCAAGCGAAAGCAACCGCCCGTCGCTACCTTTAAAGGCTTGGAACAGTATAGGTAGGGGCATGGAGCAGTTCAAAAGTAGCGGTTCTGCGGCAATAAAAGCCCGGTAAAAAAGTTAATAGCCGCGCTGTTGCAAGCGGTGACCATTTTAAATCTTGATCATCAAGCGGCGGCGCTTACTGCTTTTTCCTGTGGTCTTTTCCGGTTACTTATCGCCCATCGTCCTTCGTCGTCATGCCCAAACTCGTCCTGCTTCCCGCTTTTTTGTTCCTTTTCACCCTCTCCGCTACCGCGCAATGCCTCACCGGCGATTGTAAGAACGGCATTGGCACCTATAAATATCCCTCCGGCGCCAAATACACCGGTCACTTCAGTAATGGCGAGATCAACGGGGTGGGGGTCTGCTACTACACCGACGGCAGCAAGTACCAAGGCGAATGGCGGTACCGCTATCCGGACGGCAAAGGCACCAAGACCTACGCCGACGGCACGGTACGCACCGGCCTGTGGAAAAAAGGCAAACCCGTGGACCAGACGGGCGCCGTGCTGGCCGAATACATTGCCAAAAAGAAAGAGGAGCGCCAGAGCGACGGTACCGACGTGCAGTCCGGCTGTCTGAGCGGTGATTGCCAGAACGGACAGGGCGTGTTTGCTTATCCCGATGGTAGCAAGTACGAAGGGCGTTTCCTGGAGGGAAAGTTTCAGGGCAGCGGCACTTTCTTTTTTGCCAACGGCGACAAATACGTCGGTACGTTCAAGGAAAACTACCCGGATGGGGCCGGCACCCGCTTTCTCAAGGACGGCAGCCAGGAAACCGGCGACTGGAAACAAGGGGAATTCGTCGGCGCAAGCCTGGTGCAAAGCGGTAAAGTCGGCTGCGTGGACGGCGACTGCACCGATGGCCAGGGTACCTATGTCTATAAAGAAGGCGCCGCGAAATACGTCGGCACCTTCCGGAACGAAGTGCCGCATGGTTACGGCGTCTGCACCTACGCCAACGGCGACCGCTACGAAGGCGAATGGTCGGAAGGCGCCTTCGGTGGAAAGGGCGCCCTGGCGCTGCACGACGGCACCCTCGTCACCGGCTACTGGCGGGCGGGGGAATACCTGGGCAAAGAAGCGCCCGAAGGTTACCTGGCCAGCGCCGTCAAACCCGTGACCGCACCGGCCATCACCGCGCTGGCCCCCAAAGTATGGGCCATTGTGGTCGGCGTAGCCGCTTACGACCACATGCCGGTCCTGCGTTACACCGACGATGACGCTTACCGCTTTTACGCTTTCCTGAAAAGCCCGGAAGGCGGCGCCCTGCCCGACGATCAGGTGCGGGTGCTCATCGATGAGGAAGCTACCCGGGATAACGTGCTCGGCACGATGAAGGAGGTCTTCAACATGGCCGGCGTAAACGACCTGGTGCTGTTCTATTTTTCAGGCCACGGACTCAACGGCTCCTTCTTACCCATTGATTTTGACGGGTTTAACAATAAAATATCCCACGAAGAGGTGGCGGCGGCTTTCAATAAATGCCGGGCGAAATACAAGCTTTGCCTGGCTGATGCCTGTCACTCCGGCAGCATCCTGGCCATGCGCTCCGGCGAACC